>JBNJGX010000128.1:0-7072 GCA_051748025.1 Bacteroidota bacterium | reverse complement strand
AGTTATATCTGCTGAATCTCTTCCAAGGTAAGAAAACATATAAGTTTTATTGTCATCAATTATGGTTCTCACAGACCACAGGCTGTCATGATCACTTAACACTGCACACATTTGCAGGCTGTCATTACATTGCATATCCACAAAAGCCGTATCAAAATCCCGGTACTCTTCAGCCATTTCTTTTGGCGTAACATTCAGGCACAATGCAATATACAGGTCTTCATTGTCCTTTTTTATATAACGATTCAGAGGCACCTGTTTATCAGTGATATCATTGTGATTAAAATACCGCTGATAAACATTTGAATCTACCACCCCTTCATCATAAGCACTATCCAGGATAAAAGCCCTTTCCAGGCCAAAAGCCACCAACCGGCGATGACAATACACCTCACGGATTGAATCATAAACACTGTCTTCGTAATATCCCTCTAAATGTGCAAATTCATTTTTTTCCGGTAAATCCTTTTCGGGATTTTGCTTACAGGCACTAAAAACAAACATAAAGAAACATATTAAAAACAAGCATCCGGTTCTCATAGCATGTACATTTATTTTAACGGCTAAAATAAACAATTTAGCCGACAAAAAAAGGCCACTCCAAAATGAAGCAGCCTTCGAAAAAAAATCTACATTGTTTATTCTCCTGTAACAATGGTTTCATACGTAACAATGAGATTAAGGACATTTTTTGTTTTCAAGTCCACAGTTGAAATCTTTTTAATACCACCGTTTTGAGCAGCTTTCTGGATGCTGGCATCCGCTCCAAAAAACAAAACCCCCAGGTAACCTGTACCACTGGATGTACCAACTTTTGAACCAACAGGGTTACTGGTTGCATTTACGGGCAAAGTCAAAGAACATGCGGCGAACAATGCGCCCATTACTAATGTTAAAGCAATCATTTTAATTTTTTTCATAGTACTAATTTTTTTTGGTTATACGGGTGCAATTATATAATATTTTTTTTAGAAATACAAATTACAACCACCCAAAAAATGTATGCCTGCCTGCGGAAAATAATAAGCCCAGCTATTTTCTTCGCCAAATGCATAGGATACACCACCATACGCATTGCTTGCATACTGCACATCCATCACATTATTTATCTGAAACCTAAGGCTTATTTCAGGAATAAGTTTTGTTTTTATGTTATACAACATCTCTATATCATTAATAAAATACGGATCAATGCTGCGCTGGTCACTTGCAAGGTTGTCAAAATACTGTTTACCCACATATTTGCTGTTCAATGTAAGATTAAACCCGTCAAAAACATGAAACCGCAATGCACTGCCCCCGACAACTGATGGTGAAAAAGCAATCACCGTTTCATCAACTGACCTGGATTCGTAATTGGTCACAGTATCACCATCTTGTACATAAGTATGGTAAGCCCAGTAAGTGAAATTTTTAATTTTATTTTCAGACAAAGTAAGATTTAACGACCAATCTATCATATCATTGAACTTAAATCCAGCCATCAATTCCACACCACGGCGGAATGAGGTCTCCACATTGGTCATAATATCATAACCAACTGAGGTTTTTTCTCCCGTGGGAACAAGTTGATCTTCATAATCCATATAATACAGGTTTACACCGGCGGCCAATCTGTTTCCCCGGTATTTATAACCCAGTTCATAATCATACATGGTTTCATGTTCCGGGGTTTTGGTTGGATCACCGGTAGCATCCTTAAAATGGGCGCGTGTCGGTTCACGATGACCAAGGGAAAAAGAAGCATAAGCATTCATTCTTTTATTTATGTTATAGTAAATGCCTGCCTTTGGGTTTATAAAATCGAAATCATGTTTCTGGTCCAGTGTCTTTTTACTACCATCCGGCATCAGGTCATAATCCTTACCTGTCATCTTGTAATCAATATGCCTGTATTGCACATCCCCAAATGCATTAAGATTCTCAGTCAGTGTATAATTCAATTTGGCATAAACATTGGCATCTGTTTTTATCCCCGTATTATCATAAAATTTATGTCCTTTTTCTGAATCAGAAGCATACCGCATCCATATGACACGCCCGAAATGATCACCGTCGTAACGATTCCAGCCACCGCCAAATGTAGCATCCCACCGGCCTTCATTATAATTCAAAGAAAACAAACCCCCGTAGAAATCATTGCCCATCATCATGCGCCTGATAACATCCGTTTGACTTATTGTTGAATCTCCAATTTCAACATCGGGCAGGCCGTAATAATTCAGGCTGACATCTTTTGGGTCCCAGGCTGTCATTGGGTCATGATACTGTTCATAGTACCCATCACCCCGGGTGTAATGGCCTGATATATTTAAATTCAGTTTCTGACTGAACAGGTGTGTGTAATGCAGATGATAATGTGTCTGCACATAATTATCAGTTTGTCCGTCATAATAATCAATGTTACCACTTTCATCAATATACATACCGGCAGGATTAAAAGTCCGGTTGGTTTCAAGTGAATCGGCCGGTGTCCCCCACCAACTGATGCCTGTTTGCTGATCACCATGGATAATGCTTGCCTTAAGCAAGTTATTGTCAGAACGGTAAGCACCTGATATCTGAAAAGATTCATGGTCAACAAATGCCCTGTCAATATATCCATCTGACAAGACCTTACTGTACCGGGCATCCAGCGTAAAATGCTCGTTCAACAATCCCGTACCGGCCATGATGCTGGTTTTTTGCGTATTAAATGACCCGGCTGTCATATCCATTTCTGCATAAGGGTCAGGATTGGCAGCTTTTGTCTGGAAATTCATGGTAGCACCAAAAGCCCCTGCACCATGGGTGGATGTTCCCACACCACGCTGGATCTGGACAGATTTTAAAGAACCTGAAAAATCCGGCATATTGACCCAGAAAGTACCCTGGGATTCAGCATCATTGTACGGAATACCGTCAATGGTAACATTGATACGTGTCGGATCGCTGCCCCTGATCCTTAAGCCTGTATAACCAATGCCCGTTCCGCTTTCAGAAGTGGCTACAACAGAAGGGGTAAGCTGTATAAGATATGGAATATCCTGTACACTCCGGCGTTTGTCAATTTCTTCCTCATCCATCGTTTCATGCGAAGTCGGCGTGCTTTCAGAAGCCCTTGTTGCCTGTACAATCACATCTTCAGTGACAAAAGTTTTGTGATACATCTGCACATTCACATCAACATCAGCATCTTCAATACTGATACGTTTTTCAACAGTCCTGAAACCTAAAAAACTGAATTTTAAAACATATTCACCTGGTTCAAGTTTTAAACTAAACTCCCCATCAGTGTTGGTTACTGTTCCAATAAAGGAATTTTTCACACTTACATTTACCCCTGTCAGAGGGTTCTGATTTTCATCAGTTACAATACCGCTCAGATTCTGAGCTGCAGCCATCATACTGACTGCAAAAAATACTACCGCAAAAAGAAATACCCGTTTCATAATTAAGAATTTAAAAGTTCAACAAATATTTCTTAATGGATAATGTCCTAAATTATGTGAGATAGTAAAAACGCTTTTCCCTTCGCCGGTATTACCCGGATCAGGTTCAAAGGGTATGATCTCAGCCTTTAAGGCACCCCATTAAGATTTTACAAAATTAAAAAAATATTACATCATAACAAATAATATCCTATACAATTTCAGCTTCATGTTAATCTATACGGGACAATTATTTATGATCTTTCATACAGTTTGTAAAATTATGGTTTCTCAACCTTTATAATTTGTTATTTCCAATCATATATTAACTCTGTACCGAACAATCTGCCAAAAATAAAATGTAGAATTCCAGAGCAGAAAATAAAAGACAAAAGCCATTATTGTAAAAGATATTCACTATCTTGTGGCTTATTAAGAACAAGATCATAATCATCAAAAAATTAAAGAAAATGAAAATAGCTTTTGTAGGGACTTACCCCCCGCGTCAATGCGGTATAGGCACTTTTACCAACAATTTAATTAAGTCGATTCTGGTCAACACCGGTAACAAAAACATCAGTGACCTGGCCAACGTAATAGCGCTTAATGATCCGGGAGAAGAGGAAACGTATGATTACCCTGAAGAAGTGAGATTTAATATCCGCCAGGAACATCAACGGGATTATATCAATGCGGCGAGATACATTAACCTGAGTGATTCGCAGGTGTGTATTCTTAATCATGAATTTGGGATTTTTGGTGGTGATGACGGCGTGTATGTCTTGTCGATGCTTTACAGGCTAAAAATTCCGGTAGTTGTGGTATTTCATACTGTCCTGAGTGAGCCTTCTTTTGTGCAGGAAAACATAGTGAGGGAAATCGGGAAACTGGCGCATAAGGTTGTTGTAATGAGTCACAAAGCAAAAAAAATGTTGCAAAAGCATTATGATACCCCTGATGATAAAATACAAATTATTGAACATGGCGTGCCATATTATCCGGGCATTTCACATCAGAAAATCAAAGAAAAATACAATTTTAGTGGACATAAAGTGTTGCTGACGTTTGGTTTGCTTAGTCGCAACAAAGGCATCGAAACAGTTATCAATGCATTGCCCGCCGTGGTGAAAAAACACCCCGAAGTGTTATACATTGTCATGGGAAAAACCCACCCCAATGTATTAAAACATGCAGGCGAGGAGTACAGGAATTATCTAAACCTGCTGGTAAAAAGGCATAAGCTTGAAAACAACGTTATTTTCCTGAAAACGTTTTTAAGCGAAGAGGTGTTGTTTGAGTACCTCAGGGCATGTGACATTTACATTACCCCATACCTCAATGAAGCTCAAATTACCAGTGGTACACTTTCTTATGCCGTGGGTGCCGGGGCAGCAGTATTGTCCACACCCTACTGGCATGCAAATGAGCTTTTGGCTGACGGCAGGGGCAGGCTTTTTGATTTTAATGATTCAAATCAACTGGCATCTGTTCTGAATGAGATTCTTGATGATCCCGACAAAATTGAAACATTACGGAAAAATGCTTTCGAATATGGAAAAACCCTGCGCTGGCAGCTTATAGGCAATAAATACTTGTCACTTACGGAATCGATACAACAGGATGCATTGCCACCTGAAAAAGATAAGAAACTTATTGTTGATACATCCATGCTGCCAAAATTCAGGCTTGATCATGTCAAAAGACTTACCGATGATACCGGGATTGTGCAACATGCCAGGTATGGGATTCCCAACCTGAAAGAAGGCTATTGCCTTGATGACAATGCCAGGGCCCTGATCATGGCACTGATGTCGTACAGGCAAAATAAAGACCCACAGGCACTGGATTATATCCAGGTATATTTAAGCTATATCCAGTATATGCAAACAGACAAGGGCACATTCCGCAATTTTTTGAGTTTCAACAGGAATTTTCTGGATGAAGAAGGCAGTGAAGATTCTTTCGGTCGTACCATCTGGGCACTGGGGTATCTGATTTCAAGGTCTCCAAAACTCTCTTACCGGGAATTTGGAACAGAACTGTTTGGCAATTCTGTGAAACATTTTGATAAACTGGTTCATCTCCGTGGCATAGCCAATACAATTATTGGTATCAGTTATTACCTGAAAAGCTATGGCTCTGATGAGGGGATGTTGCAAAAAATGCGGTCAATGGCTAAGAAACTTACCGACGCTTTTGAAAACAACAGTGATGATGAATGGCAATGGTTTGAGGATGCCTTAACTTATGACAATGCAATCTTACCACTGAGTTTGTTTCACGTGGCAGAAATTACCGGAGATGAATACATAAAAGAGGTGGGATTAAAAACCATGAAGTTCCTGGAAAATGTTACCCTGGATAACGGATACCTCTCCATTGTCGGTAGCGAAGGATGGTATCCCAAAGGTGGCACCCGTGCGGAGTTTGATCAGCAATCCATTGATACAATGGCCAGTGTACGCATGTTCTACCAGGCATATAAAGTCACCAAAGACGTTGCCTGTCTCGAAAAAATGTTTTTGTCTTATTTGTGGTATCTCGGCGAAAATGAGTTGCGTATTCCTTTGTATGATTACGAAACCAGCGGTTGTTGCGATGGATTGAAAAGCGGTGGCGTCAACCGGAACCAGGGAGCAGAAAGCACGCTGGCATACCTGATATCGCATATTACTGTCCTCAATTCCATGGAATATGAATTTGAACATCAAAAATAATCCCGAAACATCATGAGCATCATTAAACGTTATCAACACAACCCAATATTAACTAAGGACGATGTCCCGTATCCCGTGGCAACGGTGCACAATGCAGCGGTAGTTAAGCATCAGGGGCAATATATTATGATTTTCCGTTCACATCGCCACAATGGCAGATCCATCCTGGGAAAAGCAGTGTCGCAGGATGGTTTTGAATTTAAGGTGGACCCAAAACCTTTCATGCTGCCTGCGATAAGCGGTATGTTTGCCGAATATGAAGCATACGGCATTGAGGATCCGCGCATTACGTTTGTTGATGGGGAATACTTAATTACCTACAGTGCTTATTCGCAACATGGCGTACGCATTGCCCTTGCTAAAACAAGGGATTTCGAAGCAATAGAAAGGGTTTCCCTTATCACGCAGGCTGATTACAGGAATGTGGTTATTTTCCCGGAAAAATTCAATGGCCTGTATGCCAGGCTTGACCGCCCGCATTCAGAAATAAGCCCGTGGTCAATGTGGATATCTTATTCTCCGGATTTAACATACTGGGGCGAAAGCAAATTGATAATGAAACCCATGCAATACCATTGGGATGAAATGAAAATCGGGCCGGGCGCCCCGCCCATAAAGACAAAAAATGGCTGGCTGAACATATACCACGGCGTGTTTCCTACCATGGATGGCAGTGTTTACCGCCTTGGAGTGGCTTTACACGACCTGAAAGACCCATCGGAGATTATTGCCGTTGGCGATGAATGGATTCTGCAGCCCGAAGAAATCTATGAGATCACCGGGTATGTGCATAATGTGGTGTTCTCCTGTGGTGCCGTGCCTGAAGATGACGGTACGCTAAAATTGTACTGGGGAGGCGCTGACAAAGTGATGTGTGCCGGCACAGCCAACATTGATGGGTTGGTGGATATGTGTTTGTCAACACCGAGGAAAGCAGTACCCTGA
>JBNJGX010000127.1:0-7083 GCA_051748025.1 Bacteroidota bacterium | reverse complement strand
CCCTGAATTCAAAAACGAACTCACTGAAACCTTCAAAGAAGATATTTTGTTGCTTGAATCACTAATTGGGAGAGACCTTTCACATTGGATAAATAAAAAATCAGTGGACTGAAAAATAATTTTGTACACAACATTTATTTTATAATAAGCTGCCTGGTTTTATAAACGAGGCATCTGCAAGCTGCGTTGCCGGTTCGTCAGTCAAATTCTGTTGTAGGGATAACGCTCAAAGTGAAGGTCTTTAACAATTTTGAACAAATTATCTTTGAAGTCCTCCATATTTTCACCGGTTTTAGCAGATATAAACACGGCAGGTATCTCCCCGCCGGCCAGGTACATTGATTTAAAATCGTCAAGGCTGAAATTTTTTCTTTCTTTGGGTGTGAGGTCATCATCATCCATGGTTTCATATTTAAAAACATCAATCTTGTTAAAAACCAGTAATACAGGAATATGCCCGGCACCAATTTCCCTGAGGGTTTTTTCTACCACTTTAATTTGTTCTTCAAATCCGGGATGGGAGATGTCCACCACGTGTACCAGTAAATCAGATTCGCGCGTTTCATCCAGGGTTGATTTGAAAGATTCCACCAGGTGTGTGGGTAATTTGCGAATAAAACCAACCGTATCTGACATCAAAAATGGCAGGTTGTTGATCACCACCTTGCGCACTGTTGTATCAAGGGTGGCAAAAAGCTTGTTTTCAGCAAAAACCTTTGATTTGCTCAAGGCATTCATGATGGTGGATTTGCCGGTATTGGTATATCCCACAAGGGCTACACGGATCATTTGTCCGCGGTTTTTTCGTTGGTTGGCTTTTTGTTTGTCTATTTTAGTAAGTTGTTTTCTCAATAAAGCGATTTTATCACGGACAATACGCCTGTCAGTTTCAATTTCACGCTCACCCGGGCCACGCATGCCTATCCCCCCGCGTTGTCTTTCAAGGTGAGTCCACATACCTTTCAGGCGTGGCAGTAAATATTGGTATTGTGCCAGTTCAACCTGGGTTTTTGCATGGGCAGTACGGGCACGTGTGGCGAAAATATCCAGGATCAGATTGGTTCTGTCCATGATCTGTGTTTTCAGATGTGATTCAATATTGCGAAGTTGGGTTGGTGACAAGTCATCATCAAACAAAACCAAGTTAATGTTATTGGATTTAACAAAGCTTTCAATCTCTGATAACTTCCCTTTTCCAATGTAAAATTTGGGGTTTGGTTTGCTTTGTTTTTGTAAAAATGATTTAACAGGATTTACGCCGGCCGTGCGGGCTAAAAATGCCAGTTCGTCTAAATACTCTTGTGCCTGTTCCCTCGATTGATCTGCCTGGATTACTCCAATCAATACGGCATCGACAACCTGATTTCTTTTTTTTATTTTCTGCTCCATAAAAAACTAATAAAAAAACCCCGATTGGTGAACCGGGGTTGAATTGTAATTCACAATGATTTTCATTCATTAATTAGAGTTTGTCTATAAGGTCAGTGTCTGGTTCATAATGTTCGAGTTCAAGGCTTGCTAAGCATTGGCAATCAGGATTTTACTGACGTAAATGACTGGTTGCCAATGTGAGCGTAACGCAGAAATCGGACATTATGGACGGACACTAATTGAGTTTAAAATTAATGGGAACAATATAAGTAACCGGAACAGGTTTGCCCCTTTGTTGACCAGGTTCCCATTTGGGTAATTGCCTTACAACCCTTTTTGCTTCTTTATCCAGATAAGGATCCACACCGCGGGCAACGGACACATTGGTTACATTACCATTCTTATCAATCACAAACTGTATAAACACTTTTCCCTGTATGCCATTTTCCTTAGCAATCTCGGGGTATTCTGTATGTTCTGAGAAAAATTTCATCAATGCAGCATCTCCACCGGGAAATTCAGGTTTTTCTTCAACGACAGCAAAATCTATGGGTTCAACTTCTTCTTCTTCTTCTTCTTCAAAGGAACTCATATCAATATCCACCTGAGTGTTTTCATCTGATTCGGAATCAATATCAATATCTGATTCTTCCTCATCATCTTCTACTACCGTTAATTCTTCAATGACCTGTTCGGGTTCGGGCTCTTTTTTTTCAGGTGGAGGCGGGGGCTCTTCTTCCTGGAAAGTGTTCAGAATCTCTTCTTCCATTAGATCATCCATATCCGTATCACCCAATTGATTTTTGTTGACTTCAGGTGTTCCCCATTCAAATGCCAGAAGCACTATACCTAAAACAAGAACCAGTCCGATTTCAAGAAAAAGAATTTTCTTGTTTTCAAGATTTGCTTTTTTTGATTTCTTTACTTGCATGGTATTTTATTTTTTAATGGTGTAAAATTAATGTATTTCTTACAGTATTGCAAAAATTATTCTCTGTTTTGATAAAAAACCGTGTTTTAATTAAAACGTTCCGGCTGTTGTTTTATTGTCCAATATGTTGACATTCTGTTTCTTAATCATGGCTTTAATTATCATTTATTTATTTGATGTTCAGATGATATGAATTCCATAAATATTTTAATCTTTATTGGTTTATCCATAATTGATTTGCCCGTACAGCAGACATATCAGGCGGATCATTCTATGCGTAAATTGTTTAGTGCGTTTTTATCTGAATAAAAGACATTCAGGTCAACATCGCCATGTATTCCCGCCACCTGGCCCTTTTGAGTAAATTGCCATATAATCCATTTATCACCGGGTTTTTTTAAGGTGGTGTAATTTCCGTATCTGGCCAGCCAAAAATTGTATGCATCAAAACGCTGATCATGTTGAAAATGTAAATTATAATATTTATAATATGTATAAATAATTGGTTTTACCCCATAATGCTGTTCTACAACATTAAGCCATCGTAACAAACCAATTTTTAATTTGCTTAATGACTGAATGTTTGAATAATCTTCAATGTCAAGTACAGGCGGTAAGTTTCCCGGTTTTAAATTGACATGGTTAATAAAAGTATGGGCTTGTTGAATGCTGTTTTCATTCGGGCGATAATAATGATAAGCACCTTGTATCAGGCCTGATTTTGCAGATTCTTTCCAGTTGTATAAAAAATAATTGTCCTGATAATTTATGCCGGCGGTGGCACGGATGAAGACAAAATCCACGTCTTCTTTTTTTGCCAATTTTTCCCAAACTATAACATCCTGATATTCTGAAACATCAATGCCATAAACACTGTATTCATCCAGATGTTTTTGGCTTTTTTTGAGCTCAAGCTGATTTTCATGTGTCTTGTAAAACAATAACTGGATGCGTGATCTGAGAACAGGATGGGATATTAAAATAATGCTTGCTAACAATAATAATATGGCAAATGCCAGGAGCTGCCGCCTTTTTTGTTTCTTTTTCTTTTTTGATCTTCGTTTGGCCATTTACAAATAACCCTGTTCAATAAGGTATTGTGCGATCTGTACTGAATTAGTGGCTGCCCCTTTTCGGAGATTATCAGAAACAACCCAAAGGTTCAGGCTGTTGGTAAACGAATCATCTTCCCGTATGCGACCGACAAATGTTTCATCATTGTCTTCAGCATTGACAGGCATCGGGTATATGTTTTTTACCGGCTCATCCTGAATCACTATTCCTGGTGTTGATGACAGTATTTTTCTGACTTCTCGTACCTCCGGTTTTTTATCAAAACTGATATTTACCGATTCGCTGTGTCCGCCTTTCACTGGGACCCTGACGACGGTACCGGTAATTCGTAAATCCGGTAAGCTTAATATTTTCCGGCTTTCATTGATGAGTTTTTTTTCTTCAGATGTGTATCCGCTGTCATCAAAATCTCCACCATGGGGCAAACAGTTCAATTCAATGGGATGTGGATAAGCCGGATTTTTACATTTGAGGCCTAACCGTTCATTATCAAGCTGATCTATGCCTTGCTGTCCGCTGCCGGTAACTGATTGATAAGTGGAAACAACCACACGTTTTAAACCATAAAGTTTGTGTAATGGATGTAATATCTGAACAAGTTGTATGGTGCTGCAATTTGGATTGGCGATGAGTTTATCCTGTTTTGTAAGCAGGTGGCCGTTGATTTCAGGGACAATTAGTTTTACATTGCTGTACATCCGCCATGCTGATGAATTGTCTATCACAGTGCAGGCCTGTTTGGTAAAGCGTGTTGCATTTTTTTTGGAAAAAGTGCCGCCTGCTGAAAATATGGCCAAATCAGGTTTCTCCGATAAGGCTTCATCCACGGTTTTAACTGATAACTGTTTTCCGCACCACGATATTGTTTTCCCCGCTGAGCGTTCAGAGGCAACGGGAATTAAAGTGTGATTATCAAAACCACGTTCTTTGAGTACCTGAAGCATTTTTTGTCCCACGACACCGGTAGCGCCGACAACTGCGATTTTCATAAGCATTATAAATTTGTGATAAAAATAAACAATTTATCACAAACACTAATTAAAATGGAAAAAGATATCACTTGGATTTTTAGTCCTTAAACCAACTGATCTTATCAATCTTACCCCCTTCAAAATGGAAAGAAATAATCAACATTTTTGAATTAAGTTTCTCAAAATAATTTGTATATTCTGTATTGTCATACCTAACCGCATTAAACATCCCGAAAGAACCTTTTACTTCTACTGCAAACATGAAATATTCGAGGAAGAAATCAACCCCCATGCCTATTTCATAATAAGTATCCATGGGATTTAATTTTATCTTTGGCCTGTCGTCAGGATCAATTTTTTTCTGTGCAGCAAGATCATACCGTACGCTGGCTCCTCCAACCAAAAATGGCCTGAAATTATTGTATCGTTCCGCCTTATATTTTAGCAAAAACGGGAAATCCAGAAATGTGGATTCAATGCGCATTACATGTTTACTGAAGACACCATTTTCCAATAACTTATATTCCAAATCCCGTTGACCGAAATTTAACCCGGGATTAAACCTCAAATCCAGATATTTCATTAAGCGCAGGTTTGCTATCATGTTAATATTAAACCCAACATAAGGCCTGTTTTCAACAGCATATACGGTATCAAAAGTAAAAAACTCTGCTGAAGGCTTAAGCGTAAAATCCATTATATTCAAACCCAGGCTGTACCCAAAATGCGCAGGCTGATTGTCAAGCTTTGGCAAATTGTGAGGAACACGACGTTGTGCTTCTGTATCCTGAAACCATAACAAAATACAGCCAAAAATCAATATGGTAATGAGTTTACGCTTTTGCATACATCATATTTTAACATCAATAACTAAATTATAGTATGTGAATGGCTGATATATTTTTTACAAATGTAATGCTTTATAAAACCTTTTCAGACATTATAGGTTGTTTTTATACTCATGTTTATAATATTGAATATATAACTCAATTTAATGATGCAAAAGAATAATGGTATAATTGTGTTTATAAAGGTAATAAATATTTGCATTCTGTTGAAAACATAATATAAAAAGGCTTCACTACTGATATACTCAGGTAATGGAGCCTTTAAATTCAATTGTTTTATAATACTGTTTAACCTGCAGTCATACCGCCATCCACGGCATTAACTGTGCCGGTAATAAAACTGCTTTCGTTGCTGCCAAGGAAATACATCAAATTGGCAACTTCTTCATTGGTGGCGTATCGCTTCATGGGAATGGCTTGCTCAAACCCCTCTTTGGCTGCTTCTGCCTGACCAGGGGCAAAACCGTCCTCCAGCGAACGCATCATCCTGTTGTCAACGGGTGATGGATTAACGGTATTGACACGAATTTTATGCTCTGCTCCTTCCAATGATGCCGTTTTCATCATACCTACCACAGCATGTTTACTGGTTACATAAGGCAATACATTTGGAGACCCTACCATTCCTGCAACAGAAGAAGTGATTACAACACTGCCACCATCCTTGTTTTTCTTCATGATGGGGAAAATATGACGTAATCCATAATACACACCTTTAACATTTACATCAATCAATTTGTGGAATACATCCATGGGATATTCTTCCAGGGGAGTTACTTTACCTTCAATGCCAGCATTTAAATAAACTACATCAATGCTTCCCATTTTATCCATGGCATAATCCACGAATGATTTCACTTGTTTTTCATCAGAAACATCTGCTTCATAAATAAATACGTTGTTTGAATTCAATGATTCAGCCGTATCTTTTAGTTTTGACTTATCAAGGTCAACCAACAATACTTTGGCCCCGTTTTCTACCAGTTTTTTCCCAAGTGTTGCACCAATTCCGCCGGAACCTCCGGTAATGATGGCACTTTTGTTTTTCATGTTTGTCATATATATATCTGTTTTTAGTTTACACTAAGTTTTATTATACTTAAACATAAAACAGATGAATGAACCAATTGTTTAATTCTTTAACAACCAACTGCAAACTCAACAACAGGATTTTGCTTTTATTTGAAATTAACCATCAGCAGAACCTATTGAAAGCAAGTATAAAAAACTCACCGCCTATGGTTCATAATGCGATTGATTGAGGATCTTTTGATAGTCATTTTCCTGCATCAGGCTTTGTAAGTCCACATTTTCATTATCAACCCAGGCTTTTACGATTTGCCAGCCGATCCAAACAGCAGCCCTTCCCGGTGATTCTTTTCCAAAAGCAGAAGTAAACGGGGCATCTCCGGTAAATTTTCTCCGTTTCAGGTAATCTGTTGAAAACAAAAGCTCTTCGCTCACCAGGTATTCCCACATGTGTTTTTCATACCGATGACAATAAGCAATGTCCTTTTCAGAATATCCCATTTTTATACTGTCATGCATCCCGGGATACATGGCATCAAGGAAATAAAGCATTTTCCCTTCGTAAATCATTTTGTGTACCAGGAATTCTGTTGTATCAGGCTCCATGTGTTCCATTTGCGCCCAGGCATACATACAATCCACTGGGATCATCTCAGGTTTCATTTTTCGTACAGCGTATGCAGGGATGTCCATCATTGCATATAATTCTGAGTCAGCGCCAAGGTACTTATCAAGGCCTATCCCTATTATTCCTTCATCTGTTACTATTGAATGATTGAATCCGGCAACAAAGGTTATGATATCTGGTATTTCTTTTTCAGGATAATAATATTTATAGTGTCTGAAGCCGTTTTCAAGC
>JBNJGX010000126.1:0-7112 GCA_051748025.1 Bacteroidota bacterium | reverse complement strand
TGCGTGTTTTCCAGATAAAGTGTAAAAAATCTTCACCCATGGCTGATTTTTTGTTTCTTTACCAAATATAGTGTTTAAGATTGTACTTTCCAAATAATGGATTACAGGATTTAATATTTTAGTAAAAAATTAACCGGAAATATCCGGAGATTCATTAATTTCACGGCCAAAATTTTAATTATGGAATCCATACTGGTTGCAGAAAACCTTTATAAGCAATTTACCAATCACCTGGCACTTGATAATCTGAATGTTAATGTTCCCAAAGGCAGCATCTATGGGCTGCTTGGGCCCAATGGTGCCGGAAAAACCACCTTTATACGTGTGATCAACCAAATATTGACCCCTGAGCAGGGAAAGGTAACTTTTATGGGTGAGTCATTGCGTCCGAAACATATTGAAAGGATTGGCTACCTGCCCGAAGAACGTGGTTTGTACAAAAAAATGAAGGTTGGGGAACAATCATTGTATCTGACACAACTAAAAGGACTAAGCCGCACTGAGGCTACACGCCGTCTTCATGAATGGTTTACCAGATTCGGTATTGAATCATGGTGGGATAAGAAGGTGGAGGAGCTTTCCAAAGGTATGGCACAAAAAGTACAATTCATTACCACGGTCTTGCATGAGCCGGAATTATTGATCTTTGACGAGCCCTTTTCAGGTTTTGATCCCATCAATGCCAATTTGCTTAAAAAAGAAATCAGACAACTCCGGGACCGGGGATCTACCATAATCTTTTCTACCCACAACATGGCTTCGGTTGAAGAGGTATGCGATCACATTGCGCTGATCAATGAAGCGAAAATTGTGGTTGAAGGCCCCATTGAGGAAATCCGCAGCAAATATGCACCAGATGTGTATGAAATAGAATTTGAAGGTGATTTTAACCGGCCGGAAGTGGCACTAACACCCGATTATGAAATCCTGAGTATTAAAAATATTAACGGAAGAAACCTGATGCGTGTGAAACGCCTGAATGAAAATTTTACCACCAATGATCTTTTAAAAAGTTTTATCGGAAAGGGTAATGTAGTGTCCTTCAGGCAGATAAAGCCCAGCATGAACAATATTTTTATCGGATTGGTGGAAGGTACTGAAGTAGAATCTGAATAAACACTCAAACAATGAACAAAATCCTGATAATCTTACGCAGAGAATACCTGAGCCGTGTAAAAAAACGCAGCTTTATCATTATGACCATATTGGGGCCGATTTTGTTTGCAGGCATGATGTTTGTTCCGGTTTGGTTAGCCCAGATGGAAGACACGGAAACCAAAACCATCGCCGTTATTGATGACAGTTATATTTTCAGATCTCATTTTCAGGATAAAGAATACCTGAAATATGAATACCTGGATGGTTATTCCGTTGATTCTGCTGTATCAGTAATGGAAGACAGGGGATATTATGCTGTCCTTTTTATTCCGACTTCCATTGTTGAGGCCGGTACTGCTGTATCAAAACTGTATTCCCACAAGCAGCCTGCCATGAATGTAAAAATTCAGATAGCATCGGACATGGAAAAATTGCTGGAAGATGCCAAATTGCAGATAAAAGGATCTGAATTGGGCATTTCCAAAAATGAGATGCGCAATATTGTAAAAGCCGTCAAAACCAATATTGACATACATACCATTAAACTCGGCGATGACGGGGAACAGAAAAGCACGAGTACTGAAATCTCAATGATAATCGGCTATCTTGCAGGATTTCTTATCTACATGTTTGTATTTATGTATGGGAGTCAGGTAATGCGCGGCGTGATAGAAGAAAAATCAAACCGCATTGTGGAGATCATTGTTTCCTCTGTTAAGCCTTTTACCCTTATGATGGGGAAAATTATTGGTGTGGCCATGGTGGGCCTTACACAATTTGTTTTGTGGATCATCCTTACAATTGCATTGTTTACCGGGGCTCAGGCCCTGTTTCTTAATGATATTAAGGGATTTCAACAAACCCCGCAAACAGAGCAAATGGTTAGCTCAGGCACAGAATTGGGAGAACAGCCGGTACAAACAGAGTTGTCTCAGGGCGTGGAAACTGCCATGCAGTCAATTTCGGCAATCAATTTTCCGGTATTGCTTATTTCCTTTGTGATATATTTCTTGTTTGGATATTTATTGTATGCAGGCCTGTTTGCGGCTGTAGGATCTGCTGTTGATAATGAAGCGGATACACAACAGTTTATGCTGCCCATTACCCTGCCGCTTGTGCTTGGCCTGATTGTGATGTTTTCTGTGATCAACAATCCCGAAAGTTCCCTGGCCTGGTGGTTCTCCATCATACCCTTTACTTCGCCCATTGTCATGATGGTAAGGATCCCTTTTGGTGTGCCGGTGACAGACCTGATACTTTCATGGGGGGTACTTATCCTTACATTTGTACTGATGGTATGGCTTTCAGGGAAAATCTACCGGATAGGGATTTTAATGTATGGCAAAAAAGTGAATTATAAAGAATTGTGGAAATGGATAAAACATAGTAATTGATGAATGTATGCTTATAATATCTTGTAAGTAGGACAAACACGGCCCGGAGCTGATTGTTTTATCACTGTTAGCCAGGATGTTTAAGCATTAAAATAAAACCAATGCAATATGCCAGTATTGACATAGGAACAAATACATGTAATCTCAGCATTGCAGGATGGGACAATCAAGGCATACAAATAATTCACAGTGATAAAAAGCCCATAAAGCTCGGCGCTGAAGGCTTCCCCGATGATAAAATCCCGGCAGTGGCCCAACAAAGGCTTGTGGATACATTGTTGTATTATCGCGGTGTCATCGAAAAATATGATGTTAAAAAACAGACCGTACTGGCTACTTCGGCCATCCGTAATGCAAAAAACAAGCTGGAAATAATCAGCAGGATAAAAAAGGAAACAGGGTTTGATGTACGGGTTATCACGGGAGGTGATGAAGCTGAGTATATTTATCGTGGTGTGCGCGAAGCCGTCCCGCTGGATGAAAATCCCTGTTTATTGCTTGACATTGGGGGCGGTTCAAATGAAATACAAATTGCAAACATGGAAAAGGTGCACTGGCGGGTTTCTGTTGATTGTGGCATTGCACGGCTGCTAAACTGGTTTCAACCATCTGATCCGGTTAAACCGGATGAAATAGACCGTATAAAAGCATTTTTAAACAAAGAACTTGGTTTTTTAAATGATGTGGCCAATACATATAATGTTGATACAATGATAGGCAGTTCAGGATCATTTGATACTTTTGCTTCTATGTATCTTGAGAACCTTGGCCTTATTGATATATATGCCGATACCCGCTGGTACGGTATTCCCATGGAACATTACCTGTCAATTCACCGGAAACTTATCACACGCAACAGGGAAGAACGGCTGGCTATGCCAGGTATGGAGGCAATGCGCGTAGAAATGATCCCTTTGGCTTCGGTATTTACAAAATTTCTGATAGATTTGTTCTCTGTAAAACAACTGATACGTTCAGCATATGCTTTGAAAGAAGGTGTAATTGTTGGAATGGTAAGCGGTGAGCGGTAATCCGGTGATTTCGAGACGATTCAGCAAAGCTGAATCCCTCAATCACCTGTGGTTGTCTATAAAGGAAACCCTTTCCTTCGAATGTATAACTCAAGGTGGCTGAGGGATTTTGCCTTAGCAAAATCGTCTCGAAGCCACCGAAACGGTAAGCGGTGAGCGGAATTCGGTATTTAGGAAACAGTGAGTGATAAATGGTAAGAAATTTGTAAATAAAAAAATAAAAAATAAGCATATGAAACGATTAACAATTTTAGTCCCTTTTCTCGTTGCCCTGATAGCCAGCGTTTATGCTCAGGAAGAAACACAATATAAAGTAACGACCATTGCTTTTTATAATCTGGAAAATTTGTTTGATACCATCAATGATCCGGATATTTACCTTAATGAAGAGTTTACCCCGGAAGGTGAAAAAAATTATGACACAGAGAAATACAACACAAAATTGGAAAACCTGGCTTCTGTCATTGAAAAAGTCGGGACCGACCTTAACAAGCAACCGCCTGTTATTTGTGGCATCAGTGAAATTGAAAACAAATCTGTGGTGGAAGACCTAGTGAATGAAACCTGCCTTAAACAATATGATTACGGTATTGTACACTATGACAGCCCTGATGAACGTGGCGTGGATGTTGGAATGATATACCGCAAAGCCTTTTTCGAAGTGGAGCATTCAGCCAGTTATCCTGTGAAATTTGAAGAAGATGAAGATGATAAAACCAGGGATCAATTACTGGTCAGTGGGATGCTTGACGGCGAGAAAATGCACTTTATTGTTGTTCATTATCCATCCCGCCGGGGGGGAGAGCAGGCGAGCCGTCCAAAACGGCAGGCAGCGGCTGATGTATCAAGACACATCATTGATTCATTGCTTGACATTGATTCCAATGCCAAAATAATGATCATGGGTGATTTTAATGATAACCCCGACAATGTTTCTATCGAGGAAAACCTGGAAGCAAAAGCCAATAAAAATAAGCTCAAAAAAGGCGAACTTTATAATCCCATGGCTGAATTGTACAAAGATGGAGTCGGTTCAGGTGCTTATCGTGATAAATGGTACCTTTTTGATATGGTGATTGTTAGCCAGGGCTTACTTGACCCGCCGGAAAATACATATAAATTTTATAAAGGATTTATCTACAATAACCCTTATTTAAGACAATCTGAAGGAAGGTTTAAAGGATATCCCTACCGTAGTTTTGTTGGTGATACCTGGATGGGCGGATATTCAGACCATTTTCCGGCTTATATTTATTTGATTAGACCGGTTAAAAAATAACCGGGTTTTTCGCTTGTGTTTTATTTACTGATAATCCCGATAATTCGGGTTGTCAACATGTCACAAATGCACTTATCCGCAAAATTCACGCTAATTGTGCTGGTTAATCCGCAGAAATCACGATAAAATTGCTGATCATACAAATATTATTTGTATATTTGTTCAAAATAAGATATGCAATGTATATACCGAGAAAAATTCAAAACAGCATACATCACTATTTAGATAAGAATAAGATAGTGGTTTTGTATGGTGCAAGACAAACCGGAAAAACAACACTTGTAAACCAAATATTGAATGATGTTGATGAAAAAGTGCTGAGGATTAATGCAGACCAGAAAATTTATGTTGATTTGTTGTCATCAAGAGATTTAATGCAAATTAAAGGACTGGTTGACGGGTATGATGTTTTATTTATTGATGAAGCCCAGCGCATACCGGAAATAGGGATAAATTTAAAGATTATACACGATGAAATTCCCGGATTAAAAGTAATTGTTACCGGTTCATCTTCGCTTCACCTGGCGGGAAAAATACAAGAACCATTGACAGGACGAAAAAGAGTGTTTCATCTATTTCCTTTTACATTGCAGGAATTGGAAATCAAGCATAACAGGTTTGAACTGGAGCGACAATTGGAAAACTTTATGATATATGGGCAATATCCTGAAGTAATGACAACAACAAATATCAATGAAAAAGAAAATTTGTTGTATGAAATAGGCAATTCTTATTTATTCAAAGATGTGACAGACTTGCAAAATCTGAAACATGAGAACAAATTACGGGAGTTATTGATGTTGCTGGCTTTTCAAATTGGATCGGAGGTGTCTATCAATGAGTTAAGTAAAAAACTGAGCATTAGCCGGGATGCAGTTACGAATTACATTCATTTATTGGAACATGCATTTATTATTTTTCGCCTTTCAGGATTCAGCAGAAACTTGCGCAAAGAGGTAACAAAAATGGATAAGTTTTATTTTTACGATAATGGTATCAGAAATATGATCATTGAAAATTACAAACCAATAAACAAAAGAAATGATGTTGGACAATTGTGGGAAAATTTCATCATTTCTGAACGTTATAAATATCTAAAAAATAATAATATACATTGCAATTCATATTTTTGGAGAACTTATACAGGAAGTGAATTGGATTACCTTGAGGAAAATGCAGGTGAACTAAATGGGTGGGAGTTTAAATTCAATAAGAAAACATTCAAAGTTCCACAGGCTTTTCTTGCAAACTACGAAAATGCAAAAGCGTCACTTGTCAATAAACATAATTTATGGAACTTTGTTAGTGATCCGCAAAATTCACGCTAATTGTGCTGGTTAATCCGCAGAAATCACGATAAAATTGCTGATTTATGTGTCTGATAAGCTGGTAAATCACATAAACCGGTAGCCGGAACAAGGGAATTTGTTTACCAATTTTCTTTATTTTGGTTTATCGTGTGTAAATTTGTTGCAAATTGTGGGTTACAATTAATCAAACCAATAGGATTTGTATGATTATTGCAGTGGATATTGCAAGTGAAAGCAGCAATTTATGATGAAAAGAAAATACGGCATAACAATAAACATCAAAAAACACATAAGTTTAATGATAGGCATATTCATTGGCTTTTGTGTTTCAGCACAAATCCCTGACGGGTATTATGACAGCGCGGAAGGATTGTATGAATCCCAGTTGCAACAGGCCTTGCATGATATTATTGATAACCATAATGTTTTGAGTTACAGTGATCTCTGGGATGCTTTTTACGATACTGATCCACGCCCCGGGGATAGTAACGAAGTATGGGATATGTACAGCGATACACCGGGAACAACACCACCTTATGTGTTTACCTTCGGCAGTGATCAGTGTGGTGCTTACAACAGCGAAGCGGATTGTTACAACCGGGAACACTCATTCCCGAAATCCTGGTACGATGATGGGTATCCAATGTATACCGACCTCGTGCAGCTTGTCCCTACCGACGGATATGTGAATGGAATGCGAGGAAATTTTGCCTATGGTGAGGTGGATAATGTGGATTGGGAGTCGCAAAATGGCAGTAAAAAGGGAGATTCCAATGCTTCCTGGGCTACGGATATGGTATTTGAACCCATTGATGAGTACAAAGGGGATTTTGCACGCATTTATTTTTATATGGCTACCCGGTATAAAGATGAGATTGACGGATGGGATTCAAATAATACAAATGCCGATGCCATGCTGAACGGAACAAGTTATCCTGTTTTTGAAGAAGGGGCACTGGATATGCTGATGCAATGGCATCAGGATGACCCTGTAAGCCAA
>JBNJGX010000125.1:0-7151 GCA_051748025.1 Bacteroidota bacterium | reverse complement strand
TTTTTTTGGTACCCCGATGCCAAAACCGGAAAGGTAAAATAAGGTATTTTAAAATAACTGATATATTAAGTATGTTTATTAATAAATCATTCAAATTTTAGCCAGTAATGTTTATAAAAATAAAATATATGAATATAAATTACGTTAAAAATGCATCAACCATTAAAATCATTCAAAATAATAAATCTTATGTTAAATTGTTAAATTATGATTATCAAAAACAAAATCGTTGCTAACGGTTATTAACCGTTATTAACCGTTAGCAACGGCTAATATTTAGAATAATTAAAAAGGTTTAAAATATAAATTATTATACATAAGGTGGATTTCGACAAATATTGCAGCTATGGTACATTGCATAATTTTCATTTTCCTGCAGCCTGACGGAGGCCGGTATCCTGCCCTGTGGGGTGACGGCTGTTTGCCCGCCCGGCAGAGTGATTGGAATGAACTCCTGTCCGGGCGGACAGCAAAAGCCGACACCCCACAGGGCAGATTTAGGCCGCAGGCAGAGACCAGTATTCTCAGTGGCACAATTGTACCTGCTGCCCACAATAACAGGAAAAATTCAAAATCGAACGGGATGTCTTGCACCGGCAAGTGTCTTTAATCTGTTTCTTTTATTAATGCCTTATCTTCCTGAAGCACCTGCAAAGCTTTCTGAAATGTCGTATCCACCTGGCTGATTACCGGGTAAAAGCCTTCATCACTTAAAATGTTTCTGCTTATCATGGCATGAACTTGTGTTTTCAATGTTTTACGGCTCCGTTTGAGTTGAACAGGTTTTATTTCAATACCCTTTGTTTCCACAAAATCAATAAAATCACTGAATACCTGATGATTTTTCAGGTCACGAACCAGGGATGCAACGTCTTCATGCTTTGACAGCCGTGAACGGTGTTCCTCAGTGTATTTAAAGGCAAATTCATATACAAGGTTCTTATTTTGAATTTTTTGATACAACTCACTGTTTCCGGTTGTATCCATTGGCACAAAAATATCGGGCATAATACCACCACCACCATACACCGTGCGGCCTTTGGTTGTCTTGTATTTCAACGAATCATTAAGGTCAATGCTATCGGGTTTTACAAACTCATCATTCATATACCTGTCGATCACATCCTGATAATATTCATCAATACTTTCTTCATATGGTTTCTGAATACAACGGCCCGAAGGTGTATGATAACGGGCAACTGTTAATCGTAAAGCAGATCCGTCATTAAACTTAACAGGCTCCTGCACCAGCCCTTTACCAAAAGAGCGGCGACCGATGATCCATCCCCTGTCATTGTCCTGAATGGCGCCGGCAACAATTTCGCTTGCTGAAGCTGAAAATTCATCAATCAAAACCGCTACATCCACATTCACAAGGCTTCTGCGTTCATCGGAGGAATAAATTTCAGTTTTTTTGTGTTTCCGGCCTTCGGTATAAACTATCATTTTTCCGCCGGTTAAAAACTCATCCACAATTTTATTGGCACCATCCATGATACCACCACTATTGCTTCGCAGGTCAAGGATAAGCTTTGACATGCCTTTGGCTTTTAATTTACGTGTGGCAGAAACAAATTCAGAATAGGTGGTATTGGAAAACGAACTGATCTTAATATAACCCGTTTTATCCCCGGCCATATAAGAAACATCCACGCTATACAGGGGTATTTCATCACGCACAATGGTAAAGTGAATAAGGCTGTCCTGTCCTTTGCGTTTTATCCCCAGCTCAACCTCTGTGCCTTTTTCGCCTTTCAGCATTTTCATGATATCATGCGTGGAAATGTTATTGCCTGCAATGACAGAATCATCCACGGTGATAATACGGTCTCCGGGCTTTACCCCGGCGGTTTCGCTGGGCCCGCCGGAAATGGTGTGCAACACCAACAAAGTATCATGCCGCATATTAAACTGAATGCCAATACCTTCGAAATTACCCTCCAGTGGTTCATTCATTTCTTCTAAATCTTTGGCCGGGATATAAACAGAATGGGGGTCGAGTTTTTCAAGAAATTCAGGTATGGCATCCTCAATCAGTTGTGCTTTATTGACAGAATCCACATAATTTTCGCTGATAAAATCCAGCATGGCAGTGAGTTTATTCTGTGCACTTTGTTCGTTTTGAAACATGTGTTGCCTGCCATCATCCTGCATCAGGGTTGAAATTAAGACACCTGCTACAACAGACAATGCAATGATAACGGGTAAATATATTTGTCTTTTACTCATGATCAGATTGTATTTTTAGATGAACAACTTCTATCCCTGCCCTTTCCAATAATTGCAGGCCTTCATTTTTTGAATAATGATGCAAATATACAACCCGTACGATACCAGCCTGGATAATAAGTTTGGAACATTCGATACATGGTGAAGTGGTAATGTACAATGTAGCCCCATCGCTGTTATTGCCGGATTTGGCTACTTTGGTGATGGCATTTGCTTCGGCATGTAACACATATGGTTTGGTTTTGTAATTTTCATCTTCACAGTTATTTTCAAAACCTGCCGGCGTGCCATTGTATCCATCTGAAATAATCATCCTGTCTTTCACCAAAAGGGCACCTACCTGCCGGCGCTTGCAATAAGAGTTTTTTGCCCACACCTGAGCCATTTCCAGGTAATGCACATCAAACTGATGTTGCTTTTCAGGGTTGGGGTGTTTGTTCATTTTCATTGTACTAACTATAAAAAAGCCCTCTATTGAGGGCCAGTACCCAGGGTCGGGATCGAACCGACACGGTATTGCTACCACTGGTGTTTGAGACCAGCGCGTCTACCAATTCCGCCACCTGGGCATTTAATTAATTGGATGGCAAATGTAATAAATCGTTTTGTTCTCAGCAAATACAAAATTATTTCTTCAAAAATTATTTTCACTGACCGCCACTCCAAATAATTCTGGGGTTGCCATGTCTGTTAGTAAATAATAAAAAAACGAACATTAAAGGTCAGGTTATAAGCCGGGGGCTAACAATTTCAAAATACGTTCAATCTTTTCATCTTTACTAAGTCCTCCGTCAATCCAATGTATCTTATGTCCATCTTTTTCCATTTTCCTGAACCATGTCATTTGACGCTTTGCAAACTGATGAATGGCAATGTTAAGCCTGGAAACCATCTCGTTGTATTCAATTTTTCCGCTCAGATACAGACCCAGAAATTTATATTCAAGCCCATAATAAATCATATCATCAATACTCAAACCTTCCCTGTGCAAACGTTGTGCTTCTTCCACAAGCCCATCTTTTAATCTTTGGTGCAACCTTTTGGTAATACGGCTTCGACGTTCATCCCGGCTGATATCTATGCCAATGATAAGCGGCCGGATTTCGGGAAGTTTTATGTCATTATCCGGATGATTTGAATGGTATTCTGCAATTTCAATGGCCCTTATTGCCCTTTTTTTTGTGTCTGTATCGCTTTTATTATGTGGTGTCTTGTATCGTTTCAGGATTTTCTCCAGTTCTTTCAGAGATTTGTTTTTAAGTTGTTCCCTTAAATCTTTATTATCAGGTACCCGGATAAGTTTATATCCACGCAATACAGCATCAATATACATGCCGGTGCCACCACAAAGAACCGGTATCTTGTTTTTTGCACGGAGATGTTCAAAAACCTGAAAGAAGTCCTGCTGATATTGATAAACATTGTATTTTTCACCGGGCTCCACAATATCAATAAGATGATGTGGCATTTTTTTCCCATTGACAATAAAATCCGAAAAATCTTTACCGGTTCCTATATCCATACCACGGTAAACTTGCCTGCTGTCGGCAGAGATTATTTCACTGTCAATATGGGCTGCCAGATGTGTTGCAAGTCTTGTCTTACCTGATGCCGTAGGGCCAAGGATTACAAGTAAATTCTTTTCTGTTTTTGGTTGATAATCCATAATTAACACTTATGGCTCTAATTATAATAAATGATTGATAGATAAAAAAATTGTGTTTTTAAGAATCACTGGATAAAGTTCACTGGCAAAGATCGTTATTTTTTTCACATCAACCGATATTTAGAATAGAGCGACACTTATTAACTGTTGCTAACAAAAACCTTTTTATGGCTGATTTATTACCCTAAATTATCCAATCCTCAAATATAATGGAAAAATAAACTGAGTTATGCTTTTGTGGTTATGTTTTGTGTAAATTTGCAACCATATGGCCGAAATGGATATTAACAAACGCTTACTTTTGCTCAGGAACCTGATTATGTCGCCTGTCAGCACATGGAAAGAACTTATGAAATTTCCGTTGAAAAAACGGGTGGTTTTGTCAGGATTTTTCTTTCCCGGTGTCATTATTTTTGGCCTTGCTGAGTTTTTTGGCATGGTATTATCTGCCTATTTTGCCGGTTCTATTCTCTATATCCTGATTTATTCCCTGGTCATTATGATTGGCTTGAGTGTAGCGTATTATGTTTCTTTAATGGCTTTACGGTATTTATTGAGATCATTTGATTGTACAGATACCAAACACAGATCCGAACAATTACTGGCATTAACGCTTGTGTTGGGATATTTGCCGATTGCTGTTATGGCATTGTTCCGGAGTATGTTTTTTCTGGGAATATTATCAGCTTATGCCATTTATTTATTTTGGGTTGGCACCCAGAAAATTCCGGGATTGCATAAAGAAAAATTAAACATTTTCGGTATTCTGGCTGTGATATTTGTTGTGGCAATTCATTTGCTGGTATTATTTTTGGTGCTGGCAACACGGTCACCACTCATGGAATGGTTATAAGGAATTATTATGGAACATCAGAAAATCAGGGAATTTAAAAATAAAAAAGCTGCATTTCAGTATCAACTGACAGATTTTTTTGTCGCCGGGATTCAGCTCTATGGTACAGAAATTAAATCCATACGCAACGGAAAAGTCAACTTCAACAATGCCTATTGTTATATTGATAAAAACAATGAACTTTTTATTAAGGGCCTCCACATTGCGGAATACAAATATGGAAATATCGAAAACCATGAACCTCAGCGTATCCGTAAATTGCTGCTTCAAAAAAAAGAAATACGTAAAATCCGGAAATATGTTACTGAAAAGGGATTTACACTGGTCCCGGTATCATTGTTTATTAATGAACGCGGCCTTGCCAAACTTGAAATAGCCCTTGCTCATGGGAAAAAACTCCATGATAAGCGAAAAGATATCAAAGATAAGGACATGAAACGAGATATGGACAGGATGCGTTTTTAAATAGTGGCTGTCAATAAAGTATAGCTTATATAAAAAGCACCAAATTACAAATTACAAATTTAAATAATTTTGGCTGCACTCGGCATAGTCAAAGCAACCCTTCGGCTTCGCTTATCTCGACTATCGCTCGATACATCGCAGGATGGCAGCTTTGCCTCTGCACTTGCTTCGTTCGTCAGTTGCACAAAATTTCAAATAAATAGCAATTACCAAAAATCCAATGACAGAAACAGAATGTCGCGAACCATATCCGTCTATGTTTCACTACACCGGACACCGTCCGCCTTCGCTGCCTGCCAGCCAGCTATGCATAGTTTTTATCGAAAGGCAGGCTGGGATAAGTTTTGGAATTTCGACCATTGAATATTGGAATTTATTTGTTATTTGTTGCTTGTGTTTTGGAATTTCATTATTCAATATAGATAAATGTTCGACTTTATGGACACACACTAAATAGTGGCTGTCAATAAAGTACAGCTTATATAAATAGAAGACGGAAGTCCGAAGATATCACATTCATTAATATGGATTACAAACCGGACAATTTCTTGATCTCATTGAGTTTGTTAAGGGCTTCTACCGGGGTCAGGTTGTTGACATCGAGGTCTTTGATTTGGTCTCTGATGTCTTTGAGCACAGGGTCATCCAGTTGAAAAATGCTCATCTGCATGCCTTCCCGTTCGTTTCTGATGTTACTGGTTGGACGGGTCATTTTTTTACCTGTTGAGCCGGATTCCAACTGTTCCAGGATATCATTGGCACGCTTAACCACCGACGGGGGCATCCCTGCCATTTTTGCCACGTGAATACCAAAACTGTGTTCACTGCCACCGGAAATAAGTTTACGCAAAAACAAGATTTTGTTATCCACCTCTTTGACAGAGACGTTGAAATTCCTTATCCGGGAAAAAGATTTTTCCATTTCATTTAACTCGTGATAATGTGTAGCAAACAAGGTTTTTGCTTTTGCTTTGGGGTGTTCATGAATGTGCTCGGCAATAGCCCAGGCAATGCTTATGCCATCATAAGTGCTTGTTCCCCTGCCCAACTCATCGAGCAAAATCAAGCTTCGTTCGCTGATGTTATTCAGGATATTGGCTGCCTCATTCATTTCCACCATAAAGGTTGATTCTCCCAGCGAAATATTGTCCGATGCCCCTACCCTGGTAAAGATTTTATCCACCACCCCAATATTGGCAGCCTCAGCCGGCACATAACTACCGGCCTGTGCCATCAGGCAGATCAGGGCAGTTTGACGAAGCAAAGCTGATTTACCGGACATATTGGGCCCGGTAATCATCATGATCTGCTGGTTGTCATTATCCAGATAGACATCATTTGGCACATATTGTTCTTCAACAGACAATTGTTGCTCAATTACGGGATGCCTGCCCTGGTGAATATCAAGGACAAATGAATCATTAATTGCGGGCTTGTTATAATCATTGCTTTGGGCAGAAATTGCAAAAGAGCAAAGGCAATCAAGGCGGGCAATCATAGAAGCATTTAATTGTACGGCCTCGGTATATTCGGACAAAGCCAATACCAATTCGGAAAAATGCTTTTGCTCAAGGTCAAGTATTTTTTCTTCAGCGCCCAGGATTTTGGATTCATATTCTTTAAGCTCTTCGTTGATATAACGTTCGGCGCTCACCAGGGTCTGACGGCGCACCCAGTCTTCCGGCACTTTATTTTTATGTGTGTTTCTGACTTCAAAATAATAACCAAAAACATTGTTGTATCCGACTTTCAGACTGCTGATGCCGGTTTTTTCCGCCTGTTCCTGCTGCATCTGCAAGAGGTAGTCTTTTCCTGAATAAGCAATGTTTCTGAGTTTGTCCAGTTCATCCAAAACCCCATCAGCAATGACCCCAGCTTTGCTTACCTGTACGGGCGGGTCATTTTTTATTTCATTTTCGATGCGGTCACGTATCTCCC
>JBNJGX010000124.1:0-7181 GCA_051748025.1 Bacteroidota bacterium | reverse complement strand
ATTCTACATTTAATATTCAACTTTATTTCCATTTTGCAACGTTAAATTTTATTTTTAAATTTGTTCGACCTAAACGCTTATTTCTACTCCTGTTTTGTGTAATGCAGCACCCAAATCACAAAAATTAAAATCTTAACTTATTGATTATCAGCACTACTTTATTTGGGCGATAACGACGTGCACAAAACAGGAAGTAAAGCATACATTAAAGTAAAAAATAATTAACATGATATCTTCTGACTTCCGACGGATTAATTACCAGCAGTCAATCACCAGCTATACCAACAAATACATACATCCCCCCATACATCCCCCTCCTAAAATAAAACCGGTATATATTTCATGGGGTTTATGGTATGCCAGTGCCAAACGAGAGCTTCCAATTATACCACTTAAAAGAAACAGGATGATAAATTCCAATCGCAAATCCACGTTAAACTGAATATTCATAAACATACATAAACCTGTAAGGCCACCAATTGCAACCGTATGGGCACTTACATGATAAAACAAACTTACCACACTAACAATACCAAGAATGATGGTACCGCTCAGCATAACATCCCGGAACAGATCAGGAAAAGCGAAACGGTACAACAGAAATGAATTGATCACATAAAGGATAAGCATGAGCACATATACAGACAGCCTGGATTTGCGTTCTCTGAGGCGTAAATCGGGTATTGTACGCTGATAATACAGGAAAGGCATCAAAATGGCTGGTAATACCGCTGTAAGAATAAGAAATATGAGCAAAACAGCAAAAACAAGTTCCGTATCAATAAAGCGTGAGTAATGGCCGCTGTGAAAAATTAAAAGTGCTGCATAAAAAAGCGATAGTAAGGGATGAAATACAACACTGAAAAACCGGGGCAGAAACTTTTTCATGATCATAATTCTTTTCTCATCCTTCCCACAGGGATGTTAAGTTGTTCACGGTATTTGGCTATGGTACGCCGTGCAATTTTATAACCTTTTTCCTTAAGCAACTCTGCCAGTTTTTCGTCTGTCAGTGGTTTTTGCTTGTCTTCATTTTCTATCAGCTCAAGCAAAATGTTTTTTACTTCGCGTGTTGAAACTTCTTCGCCGTCTTCTTTATGTATTGATTCTGAAAAGAAATATTTCAATAAATAATTACCGTATGGTGTTTGTACAAACTTACTGTTGGCAACCCTTGAAATGGTGGAAATATCAAGTCCGGTACTCTCGGCAATATCTTTAAGTATCATAGGCTTAAGCAATGATTCATCCCCTTCGAGAAAAAAGCGATATTGATGCTGAACAATGGCTTCCATGGTTATAAGCAGTGTATTCTGTCTTTGCTTGATGGCGTCAATAAACCACCTTGCAGCATCCAGTTTCTGCTTTACAAACATCATGGCTTCCTTGTCTTTTTTCGAATGCTTTTTGCTTTGTTTAAATCCTTTGATCATCTCGTTGTATGTCTGATTGACATGCAGCTCCGGGGCATTTCGTGATGTCAGGCTTATCTCAACTTTTCCGTCCTTAACATTCACAATAAAGTCAGGGATGATGGTTTCCAACGAACGGCTTCCTGTACCGGTAGTCCCTGGTTTTGGATTGAGCTTCCTGATAATATCGATGGCATCTTTTAACTGCTCTTCATCAATTTTCAGACGGTTGATGATCTTGGAATAATGTTTTTTTGTAAAGGCTTCAAATTGCGTTTCGAGAATATTTATTGCCAGCTCTGTAAGCGGTGTTTGCACTTCCTTTTTTCTAAGTTGTATCAGAAGGCATTCCTGAAGGCTTCTTGCTCCCACACCTGGAGGATCTAAGCTTTGCACCACTTCTAATGCTTTTTCCAGCTCTTCTTTTTCAACAAAAATATTTTGTGAAAAAGCAAGGTCATCCACAACTGAATCCAGGTCGCGCCGGAGATAACCATTCTCATCAAGGCTTCCCAAAAGGTAATTAGCCTGAATATAAGTCATTTTATCAATGTCTTTTAATGCAAGTTGGGCACGCAGGTTATCCAGAAAACTCTGTCCATCTGAGACAGGGATATCTTTGGCTTGTTCATCTTTGCTGTAATTGTTGGCAGTTAGTTTATATCCTGGTGTCTCATCATCATCAATATAATCATCCAGTGCAAATTCTTCATCATGTTGGTCTTCCTGCCCTGTCTCTTCCATACTATCAAACTCATCAGCTTCAGCACCTTCTTCGAGGGCCGGGTTCTCTTCCAGCTCTTTTTTTACCCGTTGCTCCAATTGCAGGCTGGGCAACTCCAGCAACTTGATCATTTGTATCTGTTGCGGGGAAAGCTTCTGCTGTAATTTTTGCTGCAATCTCTGATTTAACATAACTTCATTTTATAATCTCCCTGACAAGATACAAAAATATTTTTAAAATTCCGCATTTTTTGGTGTCCGGGGAAAAGGTATAACATCACGGATATTGGTAAGGCCGGTTACAAACAGCATCAGCCGCTCGAAACCCAGTCCGTATCCACTGTGTGGAACAGTTCCGAATTTTCGTGTATCAAGAAACCACCACATTTCTTCCTCAGGAATTTTCATTTCCTTCATCCGTTTTGTGAGCTTATCATAATCTTCTTCCCGTTGTGATCCGCCAATTATCTCACCAATTTGTGGAAACAATACATCCATAGCCCTTACTGTTTTTCCGTCATCGTTATTTTTCATATAAAATGCTTTAATATCTTTGGGATAATCAGTAAGGATAACAGGCATTTTAAAATGTTTTTCAACCAGATAACGTTCGTGTTCTGATTGCAGATCTGTTCCCCACTTATCAACAGGATACTGAAATTTTTTCTTTTTGTTTGGTTTTGAATTTTTCAGAATATCAATGGCTTCAGAATACGTAATTCGCTTAAAATCACTATCTATAATAAACCTGAGCCGTTCCAGCAACCCCATATCTGACCGCTCATTTTGTGGTTTTTGTTTTTCTTCATGTGATTTACGCTGATCAAGAAATTTTAAATCTTCAGGACAATTGTCAAGGGCATATTGAACAAGGTATTTCAACATTTCTTCAGCCAAATCCATATTATCATGGATATCATAAAAAGCCATTTCCGGTTCTATCATCCAGAATTCTGCCAGGTGGCGTACAGTATTGGAGTTTTCAGCACGGAAAGTGGGACCAAAAGTATATACTTCGCTCATTGCAAGGGCAGCCAGTTCAGCTTCAAGTTGGCCACTCACAGTAAGGTTGGTCTCTTTTCCGAAAAAATCCTTTGAATAATCAATTTCCCCGTTTTCCGTCTTTGGTGGATTTTTGAGATCCAAAGTTGTTACACGGAACATTTCGCCGGCACCTTCGGCATCCGAACCTGTAATGATGGGTGAATGTATGTTGTAAAAACCTTTGTCATTGAAAAATTTATGGACAGCAAATATCATGGCATGGCGTAAACGTGTAACAGCACCAAACAGATTAGTACGAAAACGCAAATGGGCTATTTCACGTAAAAATTCCAGGCTGTGACGCTTCGGTTGCAGGGGATATTCTTCAGGGCTTGCTTTACCAAGAAGGTGAAATTTTTCTGCCAGCAATTCCACATCCTGTCCTTTGCCCTGGGATTCCACCAGCTTGCCTTCTATCGCTACAGATGCACCTGTGTGTACCTCGTCAAGTATATGTGCATCGAATTTATCGAAATCTATCACTGTTTGCAGGTGATGCAGTATAGAACCATCATTGACAGCCAAAAAACCCAGATTTTTGCTGGCCCTTTTGTTGCGCACCCACCCCAATACCAACACATCACGGTTGTCGCCGGGCAATGACAAAACTTCTTTGATCTTTGTACGTTTCATCTAGTCTGTTTTTTATTCCGGCACAAAATTAACATTTATTGGTAAAATCCTTTTCTTAAATTAATTTTATCATAAATCTTGAAGTACCAGATTTTTCCTGAAATAACCTCTTTTTATTTGATGATTTTTTATTATTCTTAAAAAAGTTTTTATATTTGTTTCGATTTATATATCATTTGGTGTACATCCCAGTAATGAGCGACAGATTTCAAATAACCTATGATGACAACGTTGCCAAAGTTCTTAATGAGCTGGGATCGGTGATCGCAATTAGTACGTATCAGGCAGGTAAGGTTATTTTCATTTGAGCAGATGATGATAAAAACTTATTTCAGATACCTGTGACTTTTAAAAAGCCGATGGGAATTACTGTCATGAAAAATCGTCTGGCTGTTGCTACATTAAATGAGATACAGGTATTTTCAGGAACGGCTGTCAATGCAAAAAACTACCCTGAAAACCCGGAATTTTATGACCGGTTGTATTTACCAAGGGCTGTTTATTATTGTGGTGAAACTGATTTGCATGACCTTAGTTTTGGGAAAGGAGGCATGTGGGGTGTTAATACCAGGTTTTCATGTCTCTCCACGTATGATATTGATTATAGTTTTCATCCCCGCTGGAAACCACCTTTTATTTCGACTATTACCCCGGAAGACAGGTGTCATTTAAATGGCCTGGCAATGAAAAACGGGACCCCGGCTTTTGTTACTGCTCTTAGTAAAACTGATACCAAAGAAGGCTGGCGGGAAGATATTACCAACACGGGCGTGCTAATGAAGACCCCCAGCGGAGAGATCATACTTGACAAATTGGCCATGCCACATTCACCACGAATAATTAATGGAAAACTGTATATACTTTTATCAGCTTCAGGACAATTAATTAAGGTTGATACCGAAAATAAAAATTATTCAGTTGAAGCAGAATATCCGGCATTTATTCGTGGGATGACATCCATGGGAAAATATCTTTTCATTGGCATGTCCAAAGTGCGGGAATCCAGCAAAACATTTAATAAATTACCTGTTTCCAAAATGTCAAAACATGCTGGTGTTATTGTTTATGACCTTGAAGCAAAAAAATTTATTGGTGAAATACGGTATTTATCCACTGTAGAAGAGATTTATGATGTTCAGATGATTTCTGGAACAAAAAGGCCGGGTATGCTATCAACACTCAATGATTATCACAGGAAAGCCATCCAAACTAAAAATATAGTTTTCTGGAAAAAAGATACCGGTGACAATCAATCAAAGCAAAAAGCAACTAACTATGTCTAACTAAAATTATAAATTATGAAAAAACACAGTAAAAAACTCATGTTGGCAGCAGCAATAGTTATTATGCTTAATTTTTATAGCTGTTCAACTTACGAAGAAGGCCCTGCATTTAGCCTTCGATCTAAAACCGCCCGTCTGACAGGGGAATGGGAAGTTGATAAAATAGATGGAGATAATCCTGATGGTAATCTCTATATGGAATTTGAAGATGATGGTGATTTTGAAATGACCATTGAATATTCGTACTACGGATCTACCTATAGCTATGGCTATGATGGCGAATGGGAATGGGAAGATAACAAAGAGTCGGTTGAGATAGAAGTGCAAGGTGACAAGCAAGAATGGGAAATCACCATGCTGACCAATGACGAACTCTGGTTTGAAGATGAGAATAACTACGAATACGAATGCGAAAAAGTTGATTAAGTCTAATCCCCCTTCAAAAAAACCCGGTATATATAAATCATACCGGGTTTTTTATTATCCGTTTTACCACCTTCGAGATCTTCCCTCTTTAATATAAAACTGGCTTAATCTTTTTTGGAGTGATCTCCACGACAGCCACACTTATAATTTTGACACAGCATAATAATAAGCCCCGGTAACCACGGCTTGTGATGTTTCCATGGCTGATTTCATGATACCGGCACGTGGTTTATGGTTGTAGCGATGCAGGTTTTTGGTTTCTCCCGGTGATGGTATAAATTTAACATCCCCGTGAGCAAAGGCTTTGAAACTATCTTTATTTTCAAGGTCATAAACCTGATGGGTAAGGCGAGGCATATATTTGCCTTCAGGGGTGATAAATTCGGAGTTAAGTTGCTTCATCAATGCAGGCATAAATAAATCCCAGGCTTTGGCAATACCGCCGCCAATCACCACATTGGAATCATACAAACTGATAAGGGTGGCAATGGCATCCCCGAGGTTGTAGCCAAAAATCCGGTATGTTTCCAAAGCTGCCTGTTGTTTTTTACCATTGCCATGAACAGCCAGTTCATAAATATCTTTTGGGGTAAGCGTTTCTGCATCACCGCTGAGTTTCCGGTAAGAGCGTTGTATGCCCCGGATACTGACAGACTCTTCAATATTGGCTTCAGGATATTCCGGGTTGCGCATCAGCCAAATTTCACTGGGCATGGAATTGTCACCGCGCAGCAAATGGCCATCGTTTACAACACCCAGCCCGAAACCTGTGCCCAGGGTTAATCCCACAAGGTTTTTATAGGTTTTCAGGCTACCTTCGGCCTTAAGCCTTTGGTTTAGATTTGGCAGACTGCCATTCAGTGCTTCGCCAAAAGCAAAAAGGTCAGCATCGTTATTGATAAATACAGGAATCCGGAATTTTTCTTCCAGCAGAGGGCCCAGGGCTACACCACCGCGGTATGCCGGCAAATTACCAAGGTTCCCGATAATACCATTTTCATAATCAGAAGGGCCGGGAAAAGCGAAGCTTAAAGCAGCCACAGGTTCCGGTTGTTGATCAGCCAGTGTTTCAAACCCTTCAACAATGGTTTGCAGGCTTCTGTCTAAGTTGTTAGCATGGGATGGCTTACGGATACTATCACCAAGGATTTTACCATCTTTTACAGCGGAAAAAACAAAATTGGTTCCTCCGGCATCCAGACTGAGTATTAATGGATTTTTATGCTTCATGATCTTCTTGTTTTGTAACGAATGAGTGTGAACATATAAAAATAAATGGATATCAACAAAAGTAACTACTCCTTGGAGAGGCGCAAAGTTTAAAAATTTATTGCTCTGTTCTAAAATTTAATGGAATATCATGCCATCGTGCTATCTCGCTATCTCCCCATCGTCCCTTCACCCTATCGTGCAATCTCGCTTTCGTGCAATCGTTTATGATTCATCATTTTTCATTGCGTCTTAGCGTCTCCGCGGTTAGAAATCAGAAAGGTTAGCGTCTTTTCAATGCAACAAAAAAGGAATAAAGTATCGCTATACCCGGGACAATAAAACTTATGGTCACGTTAGCCAGATCAGCCACTTTGCCCATAATAAGCGGTAAAACAGCACCACCAATGATGGCAGTAACCATCAGGCCTGAAAGTTCATTGGTATATTC
>JBNJGX010000123.1:0-7213 GCA_051748025.1 Bacteroidota bacterium | reverse complement strand
AAAAACGCATGACCTGTTTCATGAACGGCAGTTCCCAGCCAGCCGAAAGCATACAAATATCCCCGGAGTCCCATCAGTCTGATGCTGTGTTTTTCCACCTGCCGGGAAACCTGATGCATCAAAAAAGCCAGAACAAGCAAAGGGCCGAATAACATAAGCACTTGTAAGAGTGTGGCTGTCACAGCATCAAGCAGATAATTGAGTATGTTTGAAAAGCATGCAGGCATGAGACGGCAAATGTAACTTTTTAATTCATCAACCATTTATTAGAATAGAACCAGCATTATTCGGTTAATCCGGTTCCGGGGGTTTGCGGTACTTCTTTTTTTCAGCTTGTTTGTGTTTTTCTTCAAGGCGTTTTTCTTTTACTTTTTTTGGTTTTTTGGTTTTTTTCCGGGGTTTTTCTTTTTGCAGGATTTTGTGAATAAATGCGAAGAATTTTTCGACTACCTCCTGTTTATTTGAAGCTTGACTGCGACTGGTTTCACATGTCATCTGCAGGATACCTTCGTTAGAAATATAAGATTTCCCTTTTTCCAGAATGCGTTCTTTTTGTTCCTCGGAAAGTGCAGCACTTGCTTCCACATCAAAATAGAGATGGACTTTGCTTTCGGTTTTGTTTACATGTTGCCCGCCTTTTCCGCCGCTGCGGCTGGTGGAAAAGTCAAGTTCAGAAAGGATTATGTCTTTATTAATCTTGTCTGGCATTGGTGCCGTGATTTCATTGTTTTGTGAATAGAATTTACAAAACGATAATAAGTAATATCATTTTTTCTTGTCCTGATTGAGTAAAGCGTTCCATCCCTGAGCTTCCAGGGGAACTTCATTGCCATTCCGGGCAACAAGCATATACTTCTCTTTTTCCACTACCATATGACCTATGATGGAAATACCGGGCAGTGATTGTATTTTTGGATGGTCTTCAAGGGAAACTGTAAACAACAGCTCATAATCTTCACCCCCATTAAGTGCCGGTATGCCGGGATCAAGATTAAAATCTTCAGCAGCACGTTGTGTTTCCAGTGCAATCGGTATTTTATCTTCATACAGCCTGCATCCCAACTTTGATTGCGTGGCAATGTGTAAAATATCCGATGACAATCCATCTGATACATCAATCATGGATGTAGGGGTTATCTGATTTTCTGAAAGTAATTTGATGATATCTTTGCGGGCTTCCGGTTTCAATTGACGTTCAATTAAATATGGATATTTGTCGAGCTCCGGCTGAATTTTCGGATCTTTCACAAATATTTCCTTCTCGCGATTCAGTAATTGCAGGCCTAAATAAGCCGCTCCCAAATCACCGCTGACACATATCAGTTCCTTATCACCGGCTGTATTGCGCTTTACCGCTTTGCCTTTTTCCACAGAACCAATGGCAGTAACACCAATTGCCATACCTGTAAGCGAACTGCTTGTGTCTCCGCCCACCAAATCCACATTATACATGCGGCATGCTTTTTTAATGCCTTCGTATAGTTCTTCTGCAGCTTTAAGCGAAAATTTTGATGATATGGCCAGGGATACAACAACTTGTTCCGGCTGTCCGTTCATGGCATAAATATCACTGATGTTGACGATGACAGATTTATATCCCAGATGTTTTAAAGGTGTATAGACCAAATCAAAATGGATCCCTTCCATCAGAATATCTGAACTAATAAGGCTGTCGCGGTTGCCATGATTAAAGACAGCACAATCGTCGCCTATGCTTTCTATGGTGGATTTATTACCTGCTCGGATATCCGATGTCAGATGCTTAATGAGGCCAAATTCGCCAAGGTCTTTTATGCTTTGTTTTGTCATAGTTTGATTAATTTGATGCAAAAATAAGGATTGTTTGGCAAAGATTTTGCCAGATAACTAAAATAAACAAACAAGCATCAAAAACTTATAAAGATTTTTTATATCTTTGTTTGAAAACAATCTGTCATGAAAAGAGTGCTACTGTTAATAATAATAATGCCGCTGTTATTCATTTATACAGTTTCTGCCCAACATCTTGCTGTTTATACTGATTATCTTGGTAAAGTACAGTTGTTTGATTCCGGGGAATTTAAAGAATTGGAGCATCTGCCACTGAAATCTTTTCAAATTGGGGATGAATGTTTGGGGTATGAAGACAACGCAGAAAATTTTAAAATTTATTATAATAATTATACCTTTAATATAAACAGTTTTGTGAGTGATTATATTGTCACCGACCACCTGGTGGCATATAACCTTAATAATCAGCTTAAGGTATTTGACAGTGGAGATAACATAACCTTATCTGTATATACGGAAACTTATGGTGCCGGAGATGAACTTGTGGCATTTTTTGACAAACAAAGCAAAATTTTTAAGGTATATTATGATGGCAATATTATAGAGCTCGACGATGCAATTGCTGCCCTGGAAACAACGGAATATACTGTAGGTGAAAATACAATGGTATATCTGAACAGCCGTGGTCACCTCCATATTTTTTACAAGGGGGATATAATTGAAATGTTGTATAAAGACAGGGCAAAATCTTACAAGGCAGGCCGGGATATTGTGGCTTTTGTTGAATCCCCGATGAACAGTTTTCAGGTGTTTTATAAGGGTGAATTTATGGAACTCGAAAATTTTGAACCTAAAGAATATAAACTGGGTGATGGTTTTGTGGCTTATATTGATTCCAATGATTACCTTAAAATATTTGAAGGAAACGAAACAAAAACAGTATCATTTGATGCCCCGGGAATGTTTGAAGTGGAAGATGAATTATTGATTTACACCGTTCAAAATTATTTTAAAGTATATTGGAATGGAAAATCATACACCCTCGACAGTTTTATTCCGGATGAATATGTTTACGACGGAAGCCTGATCGCCTGGGAAAATGAACTAGGAAACCTCAATGTTTTTGATCGTGGTCAAACAGGCATTGTATCATACGATGACCTAACCTCTCTAACCTGCCACGGTAGCACTGTTTCTTTTAGTTATGGTGTAAAATCTAATGACATTTACTGGAATGGCGAGGTATATTCCGGCGAATAGTGACATTATCAAAAAAACATAGTGAAAAAATAAAGGCCGCTGCGTTGCAATGCGGTTTTGATGCTGCCGGCATAACCAAAGCAGAAATTCCTGAAAACCATGCCATTTATTTTACCCGGTGGCTTGAAGAAGGCATGCATGCTGACATGACATATATGGATAAACGCTGTGAAATGCGGCTGCATCCACAAAAACTTTTTCCCGGGGTAAAATCTGTGATTGTTTTACTGAAATCTTATTACAGACATGATTTACCGGATAAACCTGATCATAAAATTGCACGCTATGCCACAGGGAAAGATTATCACAAAAGGCTCAAGAAAAAAATGCAGAAACTGCAAAAATCCGTCCGTGAAATAACAAACATGGATTTTACTTCACGCCCTTTTGTGGATTCGGCACCCGTACTCGAACGAAGTCTTGCTGTAAAAGCCGGTCTTGGATGGATCGGGAAAAACACCTGTCTCATACATCCGAAGCTGGGGTCTTATGTTTTTATAGCAGAATTGTTTACCGACCTGGAACTGCCTGGTGATACCGATACAGTAAAAAAGCATTGCGGTAATTGTACCCGTTGTATCGATGCCTGTCCAACACATGCACTGTCAGAAAAAGGCCTAGATGCGGGGCGTTGTATTTCTTACCATACCGTTGAAAGCAAAGGTGATATTCCGGGCGGGATAAAAAACGCACTCAATGGATGGGTTTTTGGTTGCGACATCTGCCAGGAAGTATGCCCGCATAACCACAAAACATTGAAACGAACAGACACAGATCCGGATTTTATGCCGGGAGAACACCTGGCATTTGTCAATCTTGATTATCTCAGCAAGATTGATGATGAACAGTTTAAAAAAACATTTGCAGGTACGCCGTTGATGCGTGCTGGCAGAACAAAACTGTTAAAAACCCTTAAAGCGCCTAAATTTTTCCATGATGAAAAAAAGCCCTTTGGGAAAAAATAAAATCACAAATACTAAATACAAATCACAAAACTTGCCCCATCGCCAGTCCACCTCGAAACATCTGTTTTACGATAACGACCAACGTTTAAAATTGGTGACTGTTAATTCATTGTCTTGTTGCTTGAGGTATTGCTGAACGGTGATTTTGTTATCACGGACAAATGCCTGATTCAAAAGGGTATTTTCTTTGATGAATTTACCCACTTTGCCAGTGGCAATTTTATCAATGATTTTGTCAGGTTTACCTTCATTACGTGCTTGCTGCCGTCCGATTTCCATTTCTTTGTCAATCACATCCTGGGGCACATCGCCTTTGTCAACAGCTATCGGATTCATAGCAGCTGCCTGCATGGCAACATTTTTCACAACCTCATAGTCTGCTTCTTTGTTTGTACTAACGAGTGTCCCGATTTTATTGTTCATATGAATATAAGCAACAACAAAAGCATCCTCGATAATGTCATAATAGCCAAGTTCCACTTTTTCGCCTGTGATGCCGCTCATGTTTTTAATTTGATCGGTCAATGGTTTATTTTCCAGCTCAAGTTTTAAGAGCTCATCAAGGTTTGCTGGCTTTTTTGCCAGTGCCAGGTCGGCAATTTTATGCGCAAATTTGACAAAATCATCATTTTTAGCCACAAAATCGGTTTCTGAATTCAAACAAATGATAACCCCTGTTTTGTTATCTTCAGAGGTTTTTGCAATGACAGCGCCCTCGGTGGCTTCCCTGTCAGCACGTTTGTTTGCAATGCTTTGGCCTCGTTCACGGATAATTTCCTGGGCTTTGTCGAAATCACCACCGGCCTCTGTAAGGGCCTTTTTGCAGTCCATCATGCCTGCGCCTGTCATTTTACGTAATTTAGCAACTTCTGATGCAGATATTTTAGCCATTGTATAATTGTATTTAATATGGTTTAACAATCAATTATTTATCTGTATTCTCTTCTTCTTTATTTGATTCTTTAGTTTCTTCTGCGGTTTTTGCTTTGGGCTCCGTTTTTTCAGATTCAGTATCAGGTTTAGTTTTAGCATCTTTATCCTCAGCAGAAGCTTCCTGTTTTTCGCCAGGCTTTTCTACTTTTGCCGCAGCTTTTTTGGTTCTGGGCCTTTCAGTTTTTTGCTGTTTTTTTTCTTTACCCTTTTCAGTATCTTTTTCCGGAGTTGCTTTTTCTTTTTCAGCTTTTCTTTCTTCTCTGCCTTCCTGAATGGCATCACAGATCACCTTCATGACCAGGTCAATGGATTTTGATGCGTCATCATTAGCCGGGATCGGGAAATCCACATTCAGAGGGTTAGAATTTGTATCCACAATGCCGAAAACCGGTATATCCAGTTTGTTTGCTTCATGCACAGCGATATGTTCTTTTGATACATCCACAGCAAACAGAGCAGCCGGGAGGCGTGTCAAGTCAGAGATACTACCCAGTGTTTTTTCCAGTTTTGCACGCTGGCGTTCAATTTGCAGGCGTTCGCGTTTTGATAATTGTTCAAAGGTTCCGTCATTGAGTTGTTTATCAATAGACTGCATTTTTTTTACGGCCCTGCGGATGGTGGGGAAATTTGTTAAGGTCCCACCTGACCAGCGTTCCGTGATATAAGGCATTTTAATATTTTTGACATGTTCTGTTACGATGTCTTTTGCCTGTTTTTTGGTAGCAACAAACAGGATTTTTCTTCCTGATTTTGCAATTTGTTTGGCAGCACTGGCAGCTTCATCAAGTTTTACAACTGTTTTATGAAGGTCAATGATATGAATTCCGTTGCGCTCCATAAAAATATAGGGAGCCATATTTGGATTCCATTTGCGCTTGAGGTGTCCAAAATGTACACCGGCTTCGAGTAATTCGTTGAAATTTGTTCTTGGCATGATTTTAAAAATTTTGTTTACATTCTTATTATTTTCACAACCGGCAGGTAGCCTTAAAGGGTCCTGCCAATTTAGATACTAAACAAAAACTGTTTGAGCAGCTAAACTTTTAACGTTTACTAAATTGATATTTTTTCCTGGCTTTTTTCTGTCCCGGTTTTTTGCGTTCAATGACACGCGGGTCACGGGTAAGCATACCGAAAGGCTTTAGTGTTGCACGATACTCAGGATCATTTTTCACCAGTGCACGTGCAATGGCCAGGCGCATGGCATCAGCTTGTCCTGTAATGCCACCCCCATTAAGGTTAACTTTAATATCAAAGTCCCCCATGGTTTCAGTAATTTCGAGGGGTTTTAGCGCAATGTTGCGATGTTGTTTCAAAGGGAAATATTCATCGATTTTGCATTTGTTAATGGTGACATTCCCTTTGCCGCTGGTCATATATATGCGGGCAACTGATCTTTTTCTTCTTCCTATAGTGTTAATTGTATCCATATGTTTTACTTAATGCTGTTTAAATCAAGATTTTTAGGTTTCTGTGCTTTCTTGTCGTGTTCAGGGCCTACAAATACATGCAGGTTTTTAAAAATCTGACGTCCGAGTCGATTATGGGGTAGCATGCCCCTGACTGAATTTTCTACAAGACGGTGAGGGTGCTTTTCCATAACCTCTTTTGGTGTGGTGATACGCTGACCACCGGGAAATCCTGAATAACGTGCGTATTTTCTGTCTGTCATTTTCTTGCCTGTAAGGCGTACTTTTTCAGCATTGATAACGATCACGTTGTCTCCACAATCTACATGTGGGGTAAAATCAGGCTTATGTTTTCCCCTTAATACCATGGCAACTCTGGATGCCAAACGTCCAAGTATCTCATCAGTAGCATCTACAACAAACCACTCTTTCTGAACGCTTGCTTTATTTGCCGACTTTGTTTTGTAACTTAATGTATCCACAATTTTTCTTTTTTCGTTATAAATCAATTAATTAAATGAACACGTTGACCAAACGGAGTGCAAAAATACAATGAATAAATAACATAAACAAAGCTTATTAACAAAATATTTGTTGATAACTTATTTTGAGGCGGATTTTGGTGGTAAGGCGATCCTGAATTAAATATTATTGAATGTATTTAATACAGGTTGTTGCAATTTTACTAATGATAAAAATTGCATTATGCCATTAAATTCAGGAAATTATTTTTGTTTTTATTTATCTTCAGGTTCTTGAATAAGGGCTAACTGATTTTTTGAATCCATTTTTACCGTAAGTGGTTTTTTCAGGTGAATATGAGAAAAATATTTGTGTTTAGTGATTTTGCCAAGATTTTTGATCTTATCCCAGTGA
>JBNJGX010000122.1:2951-7242 GCA_051748025.1 Bacteroidota bacterium | reverse complement strand
TTCGTGAATAAAATTTTCATATCTTTGAAAAAAATTACAGAATGCGGATACACACAAAAGACCTTGTTAAGAAATACAATAAACGCACAGTTGTAAAAAAGGTATCCATTGAAATAAATCAGGGAGAAATCGTTGGTTTACTTGGCCCCAATGGTGCAGGGAAAACCACCACATTTTACATGATGGTGGGTTTGGTATCCCCCAACAGCGGGAAGGTTTATCTTGATGATAAAGATATTACCAGGGAACCTATATATAAAAGGGCCCGGCTGGGCATTGGTTATCTGGCACAGGAACCCTCTGTTTTTCGTAAAATGTCAGTTGAAGATAATATCAGGGCGATCCTGCAAATGACAAAACTTAAAAAACACGAACAGATAAAACAGACCAATGCATTGATCAATGAATTTGGCCTGGAACATGTGCGCACAAGTAAAGGGTATCAGCTTTCAGGCGGGGAGCGCCGCCGTACAGAAATTGCAAGGGCATTGGCCCTGAAACCATCGTTTATGCTGCTTGATGAGCCTTTTGCCGGTGTTGATCCCATTGCCGTGGAAGATATTCAAAATATCGTATGCCAGCTCCAGCATAAGAATATTGGCATCCTTATTACAGACCATAATGTGCATGAAACATTGTCAATAACAAACAGGGCTTACCTGCTGTTTGAAGGTAACATTCTAAAAGCCGGCACTTCTGAAGAATTATCAAAAGATGAAAAAGTAAGGCAAGTGTATCTGGGTAAAAATTTCCAGTTAAGAAATTAATGCCCCATTCCCTTAAAAACTGAACAAATTGTCATAAAATTTATCTATATTTGCACAGCATTTTGAATAAAATACCGGGCGGATGTGGCGGAATTGGTAGACGCGTCAGACTTAGGATCTGGTGCCGCAAGGCGTGGGGGTTCGAGTCCCTTCATCCGCACAAACATAAAACCTTCCTTTTTCCAGTATTGTAAAAGGAAGGTTTCAATTAGAATATAAAATCTAAATACCCAATGAAAGTTACAAAAGAAAACAAAGACAATCTGAACGCAGTACTTACTGTCGAAGTGGATAAAGATGATTATCAGGAAAACATGGATAATACCCTGAAAGAACACCGGAAAAAGGCTAAAATGGATGGGTTCAGAGAAGGAAAAGTGCCAATGGGTCTAATAAAGAAAATGTATGGAAAACATGTGCTCCTGGACGAGGTCAATAAATTGGTTTCCAATGCATTGAACGATTATTTAAAGAACAATGAAGAGCTCAAACTTTTGGGGGAACCCATTGCAAGCGAAGACCAGGACGGCCTTGATTTTGAAAACAAAGAAAACTTTACGTTTAAATTTGATATTGGGATCAATCCCGAACCGGAAATTGAACTGAATAAACGAATAAAAATCCCCTACTATAAAGTCAAAGCGGACGAAAAAATCGTTGATGAGTATATTGAAAATTATGCCAGGAATTATGGGGAAATGGTTGATACGGATGTATCTGATGAAGAAAGCTATATCTCAGGGAAAATCACCCAACTGGATGAAAATGGCAAACCATTGGAAAACGGTATCGTTAATACAGATGCTAAAGTCGCTGTGTCATTGGCTAAAGATGATGAGATTAAAGCCCGGCTTGTCGGTTTGAAAAAGGATGATACCGTGGAGTTTGATATCTGGAAAGCATTCCCGAATGAAACTGAAATTGCCGGTATCCTCAACATTGATAAAGACCAGGCAAAAAACCTGCAAAACAACATTTTCCGTTTGGATATAAACGCCATCCAAACTTTCCGTGAAGCAGAGATTGACCAGAAATTGTTTGATAAAGTGTTTGGCGAAGGAGAAGTGGATTCTGTAGAAAGTTTCCGTGATAAGATCCGGGAACAAGCTGAACAAAATTTTACCCCGGACATTGAGTATAAATTTATGCTGGATGCCAAAGACAAACTGGTGAAAAAAATTGACCCGGAATTGCCTGAAGATTTCCTTAAACGCTGGCTCCTGCAAACCAATGAAGACCTTACCAAAGAAAAACTCGAACAAGACTGGCCTAAATTTGTTGAAGACATGAAATGGCAGCTAATAACAAATCAGTTGGCTAAAGAGCATAACATTGATATCAAGCAGGAAGACCTGTTAAAAGCAGCCAAAAATTATGCAGCAGCACAATTTAGACAATACGGATTAGGCAGCATGCCTGAAGAACAACTAAACAAATACGCTCAGGAAATCCTGAAAGATGAAGATACAACCAGGAAAATTGCTGATAAAGAAATGGAAAACAAAGTGTTGGAAGTTATTAAAGAAAATGTAAAACTGGATGAAAAATCCGTATCACTTGATGAATTCAAATCTTTTTTTGAAGAAGACAAAAAATAAAGCTTATGAACAAGAAAAATGATTTTTATAAATATGCTACAGGGCATCATGGCCTCAACAGTCAGGCTTTGGATGATTATGCCAAAGTAACTTCAAGTTATATTTCCCCGACCATTATCGAGGAGCGGCGTCTCAATATAGCTACCATGGATGTTTTTTCACGCCTGATGATGGACCGTATCATATTCCTGGGACTCCCTATTGATGATTATGCAGCCAATGTAATACAGGCTCAGATGCTTTACCTGGAATCCAATGACCCGGAAAAAGACATCCAGATCTATTTTAACACACCTGGTGGTTCAGTTCATGCAGGCCTTGGTATTTATGACACAATGCAATATATCAGCTCTGATGTGGCAACCATCTGCACAGGCATGGCTGCCTCAATGGGAGCCGTTTTGTTGTGTGCAGGCACTTACGGAAAACGTACCGCTCTGACACACTCACGCATCATGATACACCAACCAATGGGTGGCGCACAGGGACCGGCTGCAGACCTTGAAATCACAACACGTGAGATCCTCAAACTCAGAACCGAATTGTATGAAATCATCGCTAAGCATTCAGGTAAATCTCTGAAAAAAGTTGAAAAAGACTCTGACAGGGATTACTGGATGACGGCTAAGGAAGCTAAGGCATATGGCATGATTGACGAGGTGCTTACACGTAAAGACAATAAAAAAGAATAAAACAAGGAAAACCGGACTGTATGAAAGATAAATGTTCATTTTGCGGCCGTGAACGCAGTGACGTTAATATGCTTATCAGTGGTGTGGATGCCCACATCTGTGATGAATGTGTTGATAAAGCCCTGCAAATCGTGAAGGAAGAGTTTAAGGATGAACATAAATTTGATCCCGAAATACTTAAACACAACAAACCTGCCGATATTAAAAGGTTCATCGATCAATATGTCATCGACCAGGATGAGGCAAAAAAGACACTCGCTGTTGCTGTTTATAATCACTACAAAAGATTATCAGTAAAACATAATAACAGGGATGATGTAGAAATAGAAAAATCCAACATTATCCTGATCGGCCGGACAGGAACAGGCAAAACTCTAATGGCACGTACCATTGCCCGTATGCTTGATGTGCCTTTTACCATCGTGGATGCCACGGTGCTGACAGAAGCCGGTTATGTTGGCGAAGATGTGGAAAGCATTTTAACCCGGCTTTTGCAGTCTGCTGATTATGATACTGATGCTGCCGAACATGGCATTGTTTTTATTGATGAAATTGATAAGATCGCCCGTAAAGGAGATAACCCTTCGATCACAAGGGATGTGTCAGGTGAAGGTGTTCAGCAGGCTGTGCTTAAACTGCTCGAAGGCTCAGTTGTTAATGTGCCGCCCCAGGGAGGCAGAAAACACCCCGAACAACGCATGATCCCGGTCAATACCAACAATATTCTTTTTATTGTCGGTGGTGCCTTCGAAGGCATCGAAAAAAACATTGCCAACCGCCTGAATACAAAAGTTGTTGGATATGGTGCCCAGCAAAAACGTGCGAAAATTGACAAAAACAACCTCATCAAATATGTCACGAGTGAAGACCTGCGTGCCTACGGCCTTATTCCTGAGATCATTGGACGCCTGCCCGTGGTATCTTACCTCAACGAATTGAGCAAAGATGCCCTCAAACGAATACTCACCGAACCCAAAAACTCCCTCATAAAACAATATACTTACCTCTTTGAAATTGATGGCATTGAATTCAGTGTCGAAGAGAAAGCCCTTGATTATATTGTGGATGTGGCAGCAAGGTATAAACTCGGTGCACGCGGACTCAGGGGTATTTGCGAAAATATCATGACCGATGCCATGTTTGAACTGCCTTCGCAGGGAAAGAAAAAATTTACACTCTCGGAAAATATTGCGAGAAAAAAATTACAGATTACAAAAATCAACGAGTTTAAAGA
>JBNJGX010000122.1:0-2851 GCA_051748025.1 Bacteroidota bacterium | reverse complement strand
CTGGCAGGTTATCATATAAAACCTGAACTTATGTATCAAATAAACAACACGGTACGGGTTTCAGCCGGTATATATGTATTCAATATGCTGGGGCGCGAAGAATTACAGATGATAAGGCCTGTCTATACCCTGGATTACCGGCCTTATGATTTTTTGCAATGCCGGCTTGGAAACCTGAAAGGCGGTCATTCTCACAGTCTGCCGGAACAGATATATGCATACAAACAAGGCCTTGAGCAATATAATGAAGAGGGATTGCAGGTAATATTACATAATGATGAAATGTCTGCCGATGTATGGCTCGACTGGCGATATTTGAGTATCCCAAATGACAATCAGCCTGAACGGGTTTTTGGCGGATACAACATTGGTTTTGAAGATAACATAAACGAAAAATCAACAATCGGTATTTTTACCCAAATGGTGGCCTGGCATGTCGGCGGACAAGCCCTTTCTGTTGACAGGAAAATGCAAACCATACTGAATTTTACCGGCGGGGTCAATTTTTCTTACCAGCCTGATGACACCTGGTCCTTTGGACTGAAAGAATATTTTGCCCATTATGAAAATGTCAAGAGTCAGGATATTTTGCCTTACAAGCGGGGTTATGGACTTACATCCGAAACTGAACTTGCGTGGAATTTTGCAGCCCTGCGTGCTGGTTACTGGTATGCCAACCGCTTTTATGCCCCACTTGGTAATCACTTGTTTTCCTGCATTTCTGAAAAATCATTCCACAGAATGAAACAACACCGTCATGTGCTGTATGCCCATATCAAGGCAGAACAGGCGTTTATGGAGGGATTATCAATGGGGGCACGTGCGGGTGTATATGCAGGACTTGATTTGAATTCAACAGATTTTTATATTGCGCTTTTAATACGTTTTAACCGTGATTTTTTTATCACTAAATGATAACATTATGAATAAACTTCATCTGATACTTTTGCTTGTTTTGTCCGGGTTAATGATAAATTGCGGGAATAGAAACAAAGAAGTTGTTATTACGCATCCCAATGGAGAGCCACAAAAAGTTGAACACTTTCATTACGAGGGAAACAGCAGAAAAGTGGACAAAGTGGTTTATTTTTACAAAGACGGTGTCAAAGAAAGTGAAATTAAAATGAAAGACGGGAAAAAGCACGGGGAAGTAAAATACTATTACAATAACGGACAAATTAAACTCAGGGAAAACTATAAAGCCGGGCAACTTCATGGTAAATGTACTGAGTATTATGTTGATGGTACAGTAAATTATGAGGCACATTATAAAAACGGAATCCCGCATGGTAAGTGGGTATATTATGATGAAAATGGCAATATTAAATCGAAACAAAAATTTAAAGATGGAAAACTTATTGAAGAGAACTAATCTTCCGGTTATTTTTCTGGTACTTGCCCTTATTGTATCTGCCGGAGCTTGCAATAACGGGGCAGACAATGAGGATGATAAAGCCGCTGCTGAAAATACCCCAGTGGTAACAGACACGCTTGGGCATAAAATGGAAAGGGTAGTGGAAAAACGTTATGATGACGGTAAAATCCGTACTTTACATTATTACCGTGATTCGAATAATTATTTTGTACGAAAATTATGGCCTGACGGCGAAGATTATATCCGTGGCTGGATCGAAAACGGAGAAAGGGAAGGCGATTGGTTTTCATGGTATAAAAACGGTGTGCTTTGGAGCAGTGGTAAATATGAAAATGGGTTGCGGCAGGGAAAATCAAAATCATATTTTGAAGATGGTAGTGTGCGTCAGGTGCAGGAATACAAAAATGATAAGCCGCATGGTACATGGGTGTTTTTCGATGAACAGGGCAACCGTATAATAGAAGTCGATTACGACGAAGGCGAAAAACTCGCTGAAAGACGATTTGATAAGTGAAAATGGAGACCGATCAGAAGAAATATTTACGTAGCAAAGTAACGTGTATCCCACCTCAAAAATCCAGATATCTATCCCTTTGCGGTGATGGCAAAACTGCAAATTGATTTTTAACAGGGATAACTACCCGGCTGTTTTGCCGCTGGTTAGCAATTAATTGTTAATTACCGAATGATAAATAAATGGCCTGTATGCTACCATCCTGATATTCTTATGAAAAATAATTTACAAAATATTTGGAAGGTAAAAAATAATGTTATTACTTTGACTGACCGTTCAGTCATTAATTTTATGGGCGGAAAATTGGTTGCACATTATGAACACACAAATGAAAGAAAAACGGCAGCGCATCATGGATGTGGCTTTGGAATTGTTTAGCGAAGAAGGCTATCATTCTGTAAGCATCAGCCGCATTGCAAAGCAGGCCGGGATGTCCAAAGGCAACACATACAACTATTTTGAAAGCAAGGAGGACCTGCTGATTCAATTGGTAATGGAAGGAGTGGAGGAGCTTTTTCAGGAATTTGACCCCAACCATGACGGCGTACTTACCGATGAAGAGTTTTACCATTTTATTGAGAAATTGTTTGACAACATCAAGGCGAGGCAGCCATTCTGGAAATTGATGTTTTCCCTTCTGCTGCAGCCGCATATCCTGGAATTGCTGGAAGACGACCTCGAGCCAATCGGCGAACGCAGTGTTGGTATTTTGAGTTCGTTTTTTGTCAATAACGGCAGCAATGACCCCTATACCGATTTGCTGTTTTTCTCATCCGTGTTAAAAGGTGCCATCATGCAATACGTTTACAGCCCCGAAAACATAGATATTGATAAACTGAAAAATAAAATCATAAGCTATTATAAAAACGAATGCAATCACTAATGTAAAACCTGATAATCATGAAACACATCATCATTCCATTCGCATTGTTGCTGCTGAGCCTGATATCGGGCGCACAGGA
>JBNJGX010000121.1:0-7376 GCA_051748025.1 Bacteroidota bacterium | reverse complement strand
TTAGGCTTTCCCAGGCAGGATTGGTTACCTACAGGTTTCTGCTGAAAAGTTTCAAAGAACTATGCTAATTCCCTTTTCACGGGCTTAGCTTGGCGCAATTTGCACAAAATTCGCACAAATTTGCACAGATTTATTCTGTGAATGATTATGAAAATCTGTGTTAATCAGTGAAATCTTTGGCATATCCTTGATTTATAAATAATTAAAACTACTGATCAGAAACAATTATTGCTTTTTCAGGATAAAACGATCGTAGAAAAATAACATCAGGGAGCAGAAAACACCGATGGCTGTAAAAACAATCCAGATAGAAGAAGGGTTATGTGTTTCCCAGAGGAATTGTGTCATTTCGTTATGGTTCATGCCCAATTTATTCATGCCCAGTGCATAGAGGTCATTTTTTGTGAATTCCTCCGAGATTTGGGGCACCTGTATGCCCCGTGCTGTGAGTTCATTTTTCAATAATATGGCTTTATCTGACAAGCGGGCGTATATTCCGCCTGACAACCATCCTGCAAGGTAATTACCACCGGCCATAGGGATAAAAGAGCATCCCATATAGAGGGCCATTTTATCCCGGGGAGCAATTTTTCCGATATATTCGGTTATTTTAGGACTGCTCGACATTTCGCCAAGTCCGAATACCAGAATTGTAATGAACAAATACATTGGGTTATGCTGCATAAAAGTTAATCCCAGGCCTACGGCACATACCAGAAATCCTGTCATCATGGCATTAACAGGCCGCCATTTCATCACACCCCATGATACAAGTAACTGAAAAATGATGATATACAGGGCGTCAAGGTCAGTCATTATTTCCGGTGCAATTGTTCCTTCATTTGTACCAATTGCTGTTGCGAGCCATGGCCAGAAGTCGTGGATTTTGTCATATACCACAGCGGTATTCATCCAATCGTTGATGAATGTGGGCAGGGTGAAAAAAAGCTGGTTATACATTGTCCAGAATCCGACAACAATGAGTAAAAATATGACAAATTTGAAATCTGATAAAGCAACCCCGATATTTTTAAATATTTGCCTGACCTCTTCAGCAAATGATTTATTTTTCGTTTTTTCCAGGGGTTCGGGTTTAAAGAGAAAAAGGGTGAGCAGCATATTAAATATAATGATGGCCGATGCGGAAAAAAATACATATTCCCATTCCAATTGTCTTACCTGTGCAGCAAACAGCGGGCCGATAAACGCCCCGATATTCACCATCATATAAAAAATACCAAAGCCGATTGATGAGGTTTTATCAGTGGTTGTTTTAGCAATGGTGGCAGATACAACCGGTTTAAAGAGGGCTGCTCCAATGGCAGTGATAAAAAATGCAATAAACATCACATGGTAAGATTCTGCTATACCCATCAGTGTATATCCGATGGCCATTGAAGAAAAAGATATTATCAGGGTAAGTTTGAAACCGATTCTGTCTGCCAGGGCACCGGTAAATAAAGGCATCAAATATAAAGTACCAACCACAACACCCATCATAAGCCCTTTCTGCTCCTGCGAAAATCCAAGGGCTCCGGTGTCCTGTGAGCCTGTCAGATACAAAGCAAGTATCATAAACATGCCATACCATGCCCAGCGTTCGAAAAGCTCGAGGGTATTGGCTACCCAAAATTGACGTGGAAATCGTTTAAATATTATCATGCAGATTGGGCCAATCGGGTGTTAGATATCAGCATGTTATGCGGGGCATTTTATTTGTTTTCCATTGCAAATTTATTTCCCGCATATAGTGCATCAATGTTCATGTTAACAATTTTTTCACCTTTTCTGCCAAATAATGTTTTGATAGCAGTTTCCAGTTCATCCAGTTCGAACCCGAGAAAGGGAGCAGCAGCCCCAAGCATAACAATATTGGAAGCACGGGCAGAGCCAATGTCTTCTTTGGCAATTTTATCTGCATTGATGGCAATTTTGTTATCCAGTGCTTCGATCTGTTCCATTACTTTTTGCTCCTCCGGATAATTTTCAATGTTTTTAAATGGTTTTACATTGGTAATAACATAACCTGATTCATTAAGGTATGGCAGGTATCTAAGTGCTTCCATCGGCTCAACGGATAAAATAATGTCTGCCCCGCCTATTGTTATAAGGTCAGAATGAATGGGTTTATCGGAAATGCGCAAATTAGATTGCACATCACCACCACGTTGGCTCATGCCATGTACTTCAGCTTGTTTGATGTATAATTTTTTATTCACGGCTGCGGTTCCAATTGCTGCTGCAATTGTTAATATTCCCTGACCGCCGACACCTGCTAATATAATATCACGTTTCATGATGTACTGATTTTATTTGTTTAACTTATTTTTTCGCATTTTTGGCTGCCCGCTTTTTCTTGGCAGCGGTTTGAATACATTCCCTTTGAGGGATAACAACGCTTACACCTTTGTATTCACATTCTTCTTTCAAAATCTGAACATTTTCTTCATGGTGTTTTTTCAGCGGGTTCATATAGCGCACATGTTCCTTGGGAACGCCGAGCCCTTTAACGATTTCAAAGAGCCGACCTTCGGCATGGGATTTTTGTCCGCCGGTCATCCCTGTGGTTGAATTATCTGAAATAATCACCACAATTGGAGAATTTTTGATTACGGCATCCAGGAGGCCTGTCATTCCGCTGTGTGTAAAAGTGGAATCCCCGATTACGGCAATAGAGGGAATTAAACCGGCATCGGCGGCACCAACAGCCATGGTAACAGAGGCGCCCATGTCCACACATGAATTAATGGCATTAAAAGGTGGCAAAGCCCCCAGGGTATAACACCCTATATCAGAGAAGACACGACCTTCACCGTAATCCTTCATTACTTCATTCAATGCATGATAGACATCCCTGTGGCTACATCCGGGACAAAGTGCGGGTGGCCTTGGAGCAACAAGCTCAGGAACCGGGTTCCCCTTTGAAATGTCAATGTCCAGGGCTTTGGCAACATGGTTGGGATTAAGTTCCCCTGTTCTTGGCAATCTGCCATTGAGGCGGCCATGAATTTGGATGCTGTCATTGAAATAGCCCCGCAACATTTTTTCAATAAAGGGATAACCTTCTTCTACTACCATTATTTCATCACATGCTGCTTTTAGCCTGTCAAGATGTTTATGTGGTAATGGATATTGAGAAATTTTTACGAGGTCATACGGACATCCATCAGGAAAATTTTCCATCAAATAATTGAATGCTATACCACTGGTAATTATGCCCAGTTTTTTATCTTTTCCTTCGAAATACTGATTGTATCCTGATTCATCACTTGCTTTTTCTATTGCAGGTTGCAATTCCAGAAGCCGTTGATAGTTTTTCCTGGCAATGGCTGGTAAAAGGACAAACTGGCGCGGATTGTCAGGCAGTGATGGTTTATTTTGTGTTTTTTCGTCTTTGCGGATAATGCCGGAGCGTGAATGTGCCAGCCTTGTCGTGATCCTGAGTAATACCGGTACATTATACTGTTCTGATAAGTCAAATGCAGCATATGCCATGTCATACGCTTCCTGCTGATTTGATGGTTCAAGTATGGGGATCATGGCAAAGTCACCATAGAACCTTGAATCCTGTTCATTTTGTGAGGAATGCATGCTGGGATCATCAGCGGCAAGTATCACCAAGCCACCATTGACACCAGTAATAGAAGCATTGATAAAAGCATCAGCAGCTACATTTAACCCCACATGTTTCATGCAAGCCATGGCACGCTTTCCGTGATAAGACATGCCAATGGCAGCTTCTACCGCTGTCTTCTCATTGGCTGACCATGTTCTTTGAATATTTTTTTCGCCGGCAGCTTTGGATTGCTGTACATATTCCATTATTTCTGTGGATGGTGTACCAGGGTATGCATAACATCCTGACATGCCTCCGTCAATCGCACCTTGTGCAATTGCCTCATCACCAAGTAATAATAATTTTTGCATATGTTTGTCGTTTTTATTTTAACATTAGATTTTACGAAAATAGAAAATTTCCTTTAATTACATAATGCCGTAAAACATTATTCGGAAGTAAAGCATATAAAATCATAACTCTTTGTTGATGCTGACTTATATTCCATACATCCGAAAAACAGGTTATTCTTATTTTGATTTGTTCATTTACCAAATCAGCATCATACACCGCTTCGCCATCAAACCTAGTTATTTGGCAGGCAATTTTTGTATGCAATCGTTGCAAACGGTATAATCTACCGGGCATGTGGTAATGGTATCTTTATAAAAAATATTTTCATCTTTCATGTCCACCCATTGATGCCCTGATTTCAATCGGTTGCATACAGAACAGCGTTTTATGGAATCTGTATCACCCTGGTAAAACCAGATATCCGGAAGCTTGTGCACTTCATCTTCAAGAAAAATATCCATTCTGATTAGGTTGCCAGATTGGGGGGTAAGTTTCATGCGCATAAACCGTGCTATCCCGGGACTGTCACAGCGGAAATTGTATTCATATGGCTTTTGCATAATACGCACACGCTGTAGCAACACCTCATAAAACATTTCTGTTTCATCCCCTTCTAAGAGTGTCATCAGGTTTTTACCTTTCCAGTCGGGATGTGAAAATGGCGGTGGCATCTCAGTAATGGCAAAACCGTTTGTCACTTCTGTGACATCTTTAACCCGGTTGAACAAGTCCACCCAATATGTGATAACAGGTTTTTCCATATTTGAAAGCATTAAGATATAAAACAAATTTTTGAAAGCAAAGTTTTAATGATTTTCTTTGTCGTTTCTAAGTTAAAAAAACACAATGAAAGAATATAAAAATATCGTTTTTGATCTCGGCCAGGTGCTGTTACCCATAGATTTTGATGCCCCTGTGAAAGCTTTTCAAAAACTTGGGCTAAAAGATTTTGATACTTTATATCAAAAAACCATGCAGGCAGATTTGTTTAATTTATTAGAAACAGGCAGGATTACCGAGAATCAATTCCGTGACAAAATGAGACATATCGCAAACAAAAATTGGTCAGATCAGGAAATCGATGATGCATGGAATACAATTATCCTTGATTTCAGGCCTGAAACCATTGATATGCTGGAAAAATTGGGGAAAAACCAACGTTTATTCTTATTAAGCAACACAAATAGCATCCATTATAAACGTTATAATTCACAAATAAAGCAAAAATTTTGCGCGGGTGGACTGGATGCCTATTTTGAAAAATGTTTTTATTCACATAAAATGGGGTTGCGCAAACCCGATCCAAAAATTTTCAGGAAAGTACAGCAACAAGCTGAAATTTTGGTTTCAGAAACCCTGTTTGTTGACGATAATATTGAGAACATCAGAGTGGCAAAGGATGAAGGATACCAGGCACTGCATCTGACACCAGGTGTAAAGATTGAAAATATTATAGGCTGCCCTTAAATCTATCTCAAAAATATAATTGGAAAAGACAATCATTTTTGTATCTTTGCCATCCGAAAACAAACCATGGTCCAGTAGCTCAGTTGGATCAGAGCAACGGCCTTCTAAGCCGTAGGTCCCAGGTTCGAGTCCTGGCTGGATCACTTTTATAAATCTATACCGACAACAGAGAGATTTAGATACTTTATAAACTCTCGGCTTTATCTGAAATACCCATTACCTTTGCATTAAGGTTCATGTAACTTTTTTCAAATACAATACAAGACTCGTCAGGTCATAGTTTACAGGTAAATTAGGGTAAATATTGATAATCCGGAACTCCGGGATTGGTTATCCTTAGATCATATTTATAAGCTGTTAAAAAGCATTATTTTCGTCCCAGCCTTGATTGAAATTCAGTTATTAAACCTTCATAATCACGTAATACCCTGTCCCATTCTTTAAATTTATCATTGTCTTTCACACTTTCTTCGGGGTTATCTGCATATTCACTAATCACCTTAATTTTATATTTCAACGGTGAAGAACTGCTTTGTTTTACTATAACCATGGTTCTTATTGTTTGGCGGGTAAAGGATTTTGACTGCCAACTTGTTTTCATATAACCTGTTGCTTTATCAGCCATTTGTAAATTATCAAAATATCCGGTAACTATCTGACTAACTATTTTCCAGGCCTGGTCTTCTTCGAACAAATCACTAACCCGTACTTCAAAATCTTTATTTGCATAATCTGTAATAGTGGAAGCGTTATAGGCATCATCTTGTGTAAGTTCAATATACCTGGTTTTAGGCTCTCCAATATTTGTCCCGCTATAACAATACAACATCTTCTCGGTCAAAAAACCGGGCTTTTCAACTTTTACATTAACACAGCTATTTTTTTTCACATTAACAACTTGTGTTTGACCGGATCCCATTTGTCTTCCATCAACAAAAATCTGTGCATCTTTTTCTGAACTGGTAAAAACAACAGCGGTTCTACAACTTATTAAAAGTCCTATAACCATTACACTTAAAATAAATAGAGATTTTTTCATGTTAATTTTTTTTGAAGGTTGGTAATATTTTTCCATATATCGTAGTAAAAAATTTGAAACACTAATGTTTCAAACCTCCGCAAAAATAATATTTTTTTTATTATTATCAGCTTTTAAATCACTAATATGCAAAATATTGAGGTTATAATCCAACATTATATCATTAATTTATTAATTATTAATTACTTATTAATTAACCCTCAACAGAAAAAAAAATCAGACTTTGGAAAAATACCAGTATAATATCATTGAAATTTTATTAATATATAATCCATCTATAATTCAATAAATCAATAATTTAATTATCCATTTATGATGTTACCATATCAAAAACCAATTTATTAATAGTTGTATTGTATATGGGAATATTGGAAATTTATTATAACTTGCTGTTATACTGCTTTTTTATTATCGTTTCCATATTTATCAATGAATAAAAACACAACATTGTCTTTGAAACTATCAAACTTTATCCTTAAAATTTTTTAGATAAATGTTGAAAAACGGGAGGTTAACTTCTTATGCTTTAAAACGCTTCTTGGCTTTTGTGGCCTGCAATTTATTCATTAATGATCGAATCACATTTCATTCCTATTATCTGATAACTTATATTCTAAAATTGTTAATATGGCATTTTTTGTATCAAAATTTGATGCTAACCATTTTAAATGCATGAATATCGCTCTTTTTCACATCAAAAATTAACCATCTATGCCATAAAATAAACACAATCAGTAAGTTCACCTGCTTATCATTGTCATTATATCTTTCGAAAAATTTCTTTATATTCGTACATTAAACAATGTGCCGGATGAGGAAATGGTTTATCACTGTTTTATTGGGTTTTTGTTTCCTGCCATATTTGCTTTTTTCACAGGATAAAAAAGAAAATGGCAGCGATATGGAGTATGGTGTACAAGCGGGATTGGGGTTTACAAAACTGATTGATAATGATACCAT
>JBNJGX010000120.1:0-7391 GCA_051748025.1 Bacteroidota bacterium | reverse complement strand
AAGGGCCAGGTGAGCACCGCCGGAAAGTCTTACAGCCCATACAGATGGACCAACAAGGTTGTTGGACATAATACCGGGTAATATGCCGAAAATAAGCCCCAATACACCTAGCAAAACCGGTCCTGCCCACAGTGTGAGAGGGGCAGTATGTGGGTGTTTGGGTGTTTCCGTGAATTTCCCGAAAAATGGTTTTATTCCCACCATTATAGCGGTGGCCACTAAAAACATGTTGGTAATGACAAATGCCGAGGTTATAAGTAAGGGACTTAAATGATAATGCACAGCACCTTCGTAAATGAGTTCTTTGGCAATAAAACCGAAAAACGGTGGGATGCCTGCATAGGAGAATGCTGCCAACACGGCTCCTATAGTAATTAAAGGCAGGAACTTTCGCAGTCCGCCAAGCTTCCGGATATCCCGGGTCCCGGTTTCGTGATCAACTGCCCCTGCTACCAAAAATAACCCACCTTTATACAGGCTGTGTACCACCAGAAAGGTAAGAGCTGCCGTTATGGCATATTTCCCACCCATTCCGATCAGGATTACCATTATACCCAAAGCACTGACAGTGGTATAAGCCAGAATCCTTTTCAGGTCATTTTGCCCTATTGCCATGGCAGCACTCATTAACATTGTAATACCACCAAAAGTTATCAATAATATATGCCATATTTCATGTCCGCCAAGCACCGGATTTAACCGGGCAATAAGAAACACACCGGCTTTAACCATGGTTGCAGAGTGAAGGTATGCACTTACTGGCGTTGGAGCCTCCATGGCATTGGGAAGCCAAAAGTGGAATGGCCATTGTGCCGATTTTGTGAAAGCACCAAGAAGCACCAGAATGATAACCGGCATATATAAGTGATTAGCAGAAATTAATTCACTATGGTTTAAAAGCTCACTAATAGAGTAGCTTCCAGCTATGCTTCCCATAAGCAGTAATCCTGCGAGCATTGCTAAGCCCCCGCCACCGGTTACCAAAAGTGCCTGAAGAGCAGCATATCTCGAGCGTTCTTCTTCATGATTAAAACCAATAAGCAAATAAGAGCTTATGCTGGTGAGCTCCCAGAAAATAAACAATGCAAAAATGTTATCTGACAATACCACCCCAATCATGGATGTCATAAAGAAAAGCAAATAGCCGTAAAACCTGGCCAATTTGCGGTGCCCTTTAAGGTAACCACTGGAATAAAAAACAACTATTGCGCCTATACCACTGATGATAAAAGCAAAAATCAAACTGAGTCCGTCAATTAGAAAGTTGATATGTATATTCATGCCAGGGAACCATGAGTTTTGAATAAGCAATGTTTCCCCTTCTGCTACCGGTGCAATGTATGTACTCAAATATCCAAAAATAAATAATGGTACCAGGCTTAAAACAATACCTGAGTATTTTGGCAACAACTTATGAATAAAAGGGGCTAAAATGGCAGCCACAAATCCTATTATTATAATTGATATCATAAGCTAAATTTATTGTTATTTTTCATTATTCTCTTCTTCCGGTAAATTGCTGGATTCTGTTTTGTTATTACTGTCTCCAAGGTCATCCCATACGGTTTTGTCCCACATTTTTAATCCGATTTTATGCGATGTTCTCCCTATAATATGTGCTCCTATCGGTACTGTCAGTAACAGGAATATAATCACACCAAGCACATGTAGCCCCATTCGAAGCGAACCGTAATGAAAGGCCACTGCGATCAGAATGCATGCGACGCCCAGGGTACCGGCAATGGTAGAAGCAGACATCCTTAGGTATACATCCGGCATTTTAAGTAAGCCTATGGTAGCAACAAAAATAAAGACAGTGCCAATTATCAGGAAAAATAAAACAACATATTCAATCATAAGCGTTTATTTTTATTATAAATCTTAATTGCGTTTCTCATAATAATAATAATAACAAAAAGCTATTGTACTCAAAAAGGCAATCAATGCCAATACCAGTGCTATATCGAAAATTGCCGGCTTATTAAATAAAATGGAATATGCAGAAATTGATCCGATACCCACAATCACCAGTAAATCCAGTGCAATTACTTTATCAATCAAGCTAGGGCCTTTAAACAGGCGCAAGAAGATAAACAACATAGACAGGCTCAGCACAGGAAGCACAAAATATGTTATAACATTTTCTATCATCTCAATACCTCCAGTAATTTTTTTTCCAATCCGTTTTTTATTTCAGTAATATTTTTTTCCTTATCATTTTTGTCAAGATAGACATTATATACATAAAGGATACTGCGATCTTTTGATACGCTGATACTGGTAGTTCCGGGCGTCAGGGTAATGGCATTGGCAAGCAGGGTTATTTCCAGGTCAGTTTTTGCATCCAGGGGCACAGCAATGATTCCCGGCGTCATGTAATGCTTCGGTGTTATAATGTCAAAACCCAAACGAAGCGCCCCTTTTATTATTTCTTTCAGAAAAAAAGCCAGGAAAACAATGGTCCGGGGGATAAGGGTAAAGTATTTTGTGTTTTTGTTTTTTCGATATACGAACCAAAGTACTAGGAAGCTTATTAAGAAACCAACGAGAATATTTACTAAACTAAGCTCCATGGTTAAAATAAGCCAGATAAAAACGAGGAATATATGTTGGAAAAATATTTTCATAACTGCGGCCCTCCTAATACTGTATTAATATAAATAGATGGATTCATTAATTCTTCACCTGCTTGTTGAGCTACTTTGAAAAAAGGTTCAGGGTAAAACCCAATGGTGAGGGTTATCAATGCAAGGAATGCTATGGCGATTGTCATATAAACGTTTTGTTGTGAAAACAATCCGGGTACAATATTTTTTATATCTAATTTGTTATTTTCAGGTTGTTTTTTCCAAAAAGCCTCATTCCATATTTTCATCATGGAAAATAAGGTCAAAAGGCCTACCAATAATGCCACAGCCACAACAAAGTATTCCCCGATTTCCAGGCCGGCTTTAATTACCAAAAATTTGGCCCAGAAACCTGATAAAGGAGGCATGCCGGCCAGGGATAATGCCGGTATTAAAAACAAAACACCAAGAAACGGATAGGAATTTGCCAAAACTCCCAGCTTTTTTATATCAAAACTGCCTCCTACTCTTTTAACCAAGCCTGCCACAAAAAATAAATTGCCTTTTACTATGATATGGTGCATGATATAAAAAATACCGCCGGCAACTGCCAGGGGTGTGTATAATGCCAGCCCTAAAACCATATACCCGATCTGACTAATGATGTGAAAAGATAATATTTTTTTCATGTCATATTGAGAAGCAGCTCCAATAACACCTATAAACATGGTTAAACCGGCTATCCATAACAGGATGGTATGTGTGTATCCGACATCACCAATGAAAATCAATGTAAATACCCTGATGAGTGCATATACCCCTACTTTTGTTAGCATCCCGGCAAATATTGCAGCAACACTGATTGGTGGCGTATGATAAGATGCAGGCAGCCAAAAGAATAAAGGAAATACTGCCGCTTTGATGCCAAAACTGATTAGAAAAAACATGGCGATTAAAGTAGCAAGTGCTTGATTATCAATTTGAGGGACTTTTACAGCCAGGTCTGCCATATTTAAGGTACCGGTAATGCCATATAAAAAACCAATTCCCATTAAAAAGAAAGCAGAGGATACCAGGTTTATGGTTACATATTTAAATGTCCCTTCCATTTGGAATTTTGACCCATCCATGGCAAGCAAGATAAATGAAGAGATCAACATTACCTCAAACCAGACATACATGTTAAAAAGATCTCCGGTTAAAAAAGAGCCGCAAATTCCCATGTACATAAAATTTAACAATGGGTAATAGGCAAAATGCCTGCGCTTTTGTACATTTTTATCTACTGGTACGTTTTTGTTGTTAATTGAAGATATCGAATAAATGGCAGTTGCAAATGCCATCACAGTTGTTATCAATACCATAACGGCACTGAAGGTATCTGCTACAATGGTAATGCCAAATGGGGCATTCCAGTTACCGGCCTGAAGGTGTATTATCCCATTATTTAAAACTTCATTTAGAAGGAGTACACCAATTATTAAAAAAATGAAAGCGCCACAAGTGGCAATTATTTCCTTAACTTTTTGCAGTCTCCATGTGGCCAGTGTCAGCAGGCCCATTAATAATGGAAATAAAATCGGAGCAATCAACAATAAACCTTTCATAATACTTTTCCAGCCAAGTTATACATTAATCATCAGTGTTAGTTAAATCGTTGATATCACTGGTTCCTGTTGTTTGATAAACCTGCCGAATCAACACTATTGTAAATGCAGTTATTCCAAATCCAATGACAATAGCCGTAAGAACAAGTGCCTGTGGCAATGGGTCTGAAACACCACTTACTGTTTTTTCACCTGCTTCTATCAAGGGTGATTTGCCTCTTAATGTTGTGCCAATGGTAAATATCAGCAAATTTCCTGCATGAGCCAGCAAAGAAAGCCCTATGATAAGTTTGATGATACACCGGCGAAGTATCATGTAAATGGCACATCCAAACAAGCCTCCGATTAATATTGCCAGTAATGAGTTCATAATTTATTGCTTTAATTTTAATGTGAAAATAATGCCTGTGCTTACCCCAATTACTACTAAGTAAACGCCTATGTCAAATAAAAGGGGCGTGCTTAATGGCCCTATCAATGGTAGCTCAAAATTAGACCAAAGTCCTGTAAAAGCAGGATTTCCTTTAAATATACCTATCACACCGCTGAGCAGTGAGCAAAATAAACCAACAATAATAAAAAAAGTAGGATTAAGCGGAAATATCCGGCGGGCGTGAGGAACACCATTGGCTATGGTGAAAAGGGCAAAAGCCATAGATGCAATCAGCCCACCTACAAAACCGCCGCCTGGCTCCTGATGACCACGAATTAATACAAAAATAGAAAACAATAATAATACAGGGAGTAAAATGCGCGTAATTGCCGATAGTATTATTGACCTCATCTTAATAATTTTACATTTAATGATTTCTCAATTGGTAATCATTTATTCCGTTTATTCTGTTTATTAAAACTGAAAAAATTCTTATAACGGCGCAAAAGTAAAAAAAATATCTTACGATTGTTTTTCCGGTGCTTTAAAACATAAATATGATGATAACTTTTTTAAATTTAACAAAATGCACTAATTTTGGGAAGATTTACAACATATCAACATTCAAATATAATGTAAGCACCAAAACCAAGTTTTATAATTACCACGAAACATCCTGATCCATTTATAAAGTATAGCTTATATAATTAAAAGACGGAAGTCCGAAGTCCGAAGTAAAGCATACATTTTTAAAGTGAAAATTGATTACTATGATATCTTCGGACTTCGGACTTCGGACTCCCATTATTCAATTCAATTCATTCATTCGCCAACACCGGGGGGTAGAAAACTCACTGTATGGGACTCTTGATCTTAGTTTCAGAGAAGATTATCAAAGAAAAAGAAAAGGAAATGCAGCCAGTAATTTTGCCATCATTGATAAAATTGCATTAAATCTACTAAAACCGGGGAATATAAAAATATTTGCATAAAAAATAAACGCTTGTTAGCGGCATGGAAGAATGAGTTTTTATTAAAAATACTAAGAATCTAAATGCGTCAACCCAATGCTCAAAACTCAAAACAGCTCAAAACAGTGTTTTTGTTTTGTGCTGAATAAATGCTATTTTTATTGCCCCGTAAAACGGTTTGTGTTTTTTTAGAACAGGCCGGTGAAAGCAATAAAAATGAATTGACAATACCATGGCATTACAGGAAGAATTGAAAGAACAAGGGGATTTTATTTTTAGATACAGAAGTTATTTTCCACTGATACTGTTGATTATTGGATTGGGCGTTCAGGTTTATGAATCCACCCTTGACAATAATTATTTTCCGGTACTTGAAAACATCCTTGAATCAGCCGCTATTTTTGTTGGTTTGTTTGGTTTTTTTATACGGGCTTTTACCATCGGATATGCACCCAAAAATACATCCGGCAGAAACACAAAAGCCGGGCAGGTGGCAGATTCGCTTAATGATACCGGGCTGTATTCTTTAATCCGGAATCCCCTTTATGTGGGAAATTATTTCATGTGGCTGGCCATTGCCATGTTAACCGGTAACATCTGTATGATCCTTGTGTTTTCACTTGTGTTTTGGATTTATTACGAAAGGATAGTGTTTGCCGAAGAAGCGTTTTTAAGAAGAAAATTCGGGGAATCCTACCTGAGCTGGGCAGAAGATATTCCACCATTTCTGCCTAAACATTTTAAATACCGGAAACCCGCCATAAGTTTTAGCTGGAAAAAAGTGTTACGAAAAGAAAAAAACGGGATTTTTGCCCTGTTTTTGGTTTTCCTTGTGTTTACCTCCCTGGAAGCATATCTTGAGAAAGGGGAATACATTACTGACAAAACCTGGATTATTGCCGGGACTGTAGTGACAGGGATACTGTATTTTATATTGAAATTTTTGAAAAAATACACAAACTACCTGAGTGAAAAAGACAGGTAGGATGGCCGTTTCCTCTGGTTAATTTTTTTCTTCTTTCTTTTGCTGTCCGGTGGTTTCGAGACATGACGACTTTTGTCATGCCCTTTAGCCACCTGCAAATGTTCTTTTGTCACGAAATTTGCAGAAAAAGCAAATTTACGTGCCAAAAGAATAGTATGGGTGTTTGTGTACCCACGGGTTTCGTATTTCGTCTTCGTTTTACGCCGAACAAGCTCAAACAAGTTTTCTCACTACACCCGTGATTACAAACTTGTTACCCACTTCGGGTGCCTCAGTGCATCGCGTTTGGGGTGGGTGGATTAAGCCACTTGTCAGGTCTCCATTTTATGTACGTGTGCAGCGTAATCATGCTGCGATCTTTGTATCAATGGGGAATCTGCAAGGAGATACTTAAATGGACAGTATTCTATCTGAAAGCGATTACGCCTGCGCCAGGACGAAGGCGGTTAGCTTGCTGCCTGCTGGGCTAAGGGCTTGTAAGTAAATAACCTATACATTTTGGCTTGTTCTTTTGCCCTTTTTCTGCGTTGTAAAATCGTTAAATAGCTATGGCTATTCGCCTCATTTACGGCCTTGAAAAAGAACAAAATTACTTCGCCAATTCTGTACACTTTATTTCCTTACAAGCCCTAAGCTGCACACGCCTGGCAGGGCTGCCGGAGAAAGCCCCTGTAAAGGCGCTAGTGTCATGTCAAGCCAAATATGATGGTTAAGTTGAAGTTTTTTTTGATTTTTTCAAAATAAAAAAAAGTAAGCATAGCCGTAGCTACGTGAGTCTTTTATTTATGAAGAAAAAACGAAAAAGAACAAAACTTGGGGCGTCATATTTGGCTTGACATGACACTAAGTGCAGCAGCACAGCAGGCAGCAACTAAAAGCCGGAGGCCG
>JBNJGX010000119.1:0-7402 GCA_051748025.1 Bacteroidota bacterium | reverse complement strand
TTTTTTATAATCTTCACCAAACATATATGCCCCGTAAACTTTACCATCGGAAAACAATGTGGTTGTTATAGCCCGGCCTTTTCTACCCGGATTTCTAATAACTTTCAGGTCATTGGGATTATAAAAATCATTTGCCAGGAGTTTTAAATTTTTGCGGTGATCATTGTAATAAAATTTAATTTTTTCCCCTATAACAGTTTTGGAAAAGGAGGAATAATCGCCAAAATCATTGTAAGATTCCTGAGATTTCGGGATTCTTGCTACCCATTCAAATTTGTTGTCACGGTCAATTTTTCCTGCCAGGATATCATTGAATTTATAATAATGGTTATAGGTTACTTCTTTTGTTTGGGGATCAATGATACTGTCTTTCCATCTGTTGACATGTTCAGAGATCATCACGGGATCACCGGTTCTCAGGTAAACAATATCCCTGAGTTCATAATTATATATTTCATCCCAGCGCTCAAATAAATGTTCAGCCCTGAAATTACGCTCTTCATTCCGTTCAAAGGTGTGATAGGTTTCTTTCCTGTCTATGGGTGCCCATTCTTTATTTTCCAGATAAAGGCGTTCATGGTAAATACCAGAGTATTCTTCTTTATTCTTTTTGGCCATAAAGCCCATGACATCAATAAATTTATCCTTTTCATTAACACCAAAAATGGCGTTTTGCGGGATAAACTTTTTTACTTCTACCTGATAATCCTGAACTTTACTTAGCTCAATATTATAAATCAAAATGGAATAATCAAAAACTTTCGGCCCTCTTCTCCGGCTACGCCTTTCTTCTTCGCGTTCAAGTTTTGCCAGCATCACAATTTTATCTTCCATTACCCTGTATTGAGTAACCTCAAATTGCCTGTCAACCAAAGGTAATTTGATGGTTTTATTGAGCTCTTCTTCCATATCTGAATTATAGATCTTAAAAAAGAAAGGCTCTTCATTATAGTTTTGGAATGGTCTGTAATAATATACAAAAATCTTTTCTTTATTTTCTGTCAATGTTACCTCAAAATCAACCACAATGTTCTGGTTTGTCAGACGACCTATGGGTTTATTGTCACCAACAATTTTGCCGGATTTGTTAACTTCCTGCATGTACAGGGTTTTTTGTTTAAGTGATTCATTGGTAACAGTGGTAAAAAGGATGAGATTTCCGTCAAGGTAAAACATCTCAAGAAATTCTGCCTGAACACCTCCTACTGATGGCAAGATAAGCCGGTTGCTGGTTTCCCTTGTAAGGTTTTCCCCGTTCCAGTATTCAAGCCAGATATCATTCTCATAATCTACCCGCAGCATATAAAACCCTGTTTCATCGGCACCAACCATTTTTTGGTAAGATTCTTCATCTTCCAGCTTAATGGATTCTTCAAGACCAAAATCACAGTTTACGGGTTGAGCTTTTGTAAAAAGCGTAAAAACCAACAATCCAATTAATACAAATGCTATTCTTTTCATAATACAATGGTTTTTATTGTCATTTAAATTTAATTTAAGTCGCTAAAATATCAATTATTTTTCATTTGATGAATTTTTATGATTAAAAAGCCACAACTAAAATTTATTTGCCAATTGTCCGCACCCTGCATCAACATCATCACCCCTGCTTTGCCGTAATTTAACTATAATGTTTTTATTGTCAAGATGTCTTATAAACCCTTGTACATCATGCTTTTCAGACTTATCATAGCCGGTTCCTTCAACAGGGTTATATTCTATCAAATTAATTTTACATGCTGTGATCTTTGTAAATGATGACAATTCCGCTGCATGCAACAAGGAATCATTGATGTTTTTAAACAATATATATTCATAACTTATGCGTTTTTTTGTTTGCTGAAAATAGTACTGCAAAGATTCTGCCAAAGTATCAAGGTCATATTTACGGGCAATGGGTATAAGCTCACGCCTTAATTTATCATTAGCGGCATGTAAAGAGACAGACAGATTTATATCCAGACCGGTATCTGCAAGCTTTTTAATTTCAGGAGACAACCCGACTGTAGAAAGGGTGATGCGTCTTGGACTCATTCCCATTCCTTTTTTATCTATTATTTTTTTTAATGCACCGGTACTGGATTGAAAATTATCCAATGGCTCACCCATTCCCATTACAACAATGTTACTTAATGCTTTACCAAAGTATTCTTTTGAAAGGGCATTAAGTTTCCAGGCCTGAAGGTATATTTCACCAACATGTAAATTCCGGCCAAATCCCATTTTTCCTGTGGCACAAAATTTACATCCCATACGACATCCCACTTGTGTGGAAATGCATGCCGTTACACGTTTTTCTGCAGGGATAAGTACCCCTTCAACATACCTGTTGTCGTTCAGCTTAAATGCCAGCTTCATTGTTTTATCCCGGCTGACAAGTGTGTTTTTGATGTTTATGCTGTCAAGGTAAAAGTCTTTTTTAAGTTTTTCCCTGAGTAAAAGGGGAAGATTCCGCATCTGCGAAATATCATCGACAGCTTTTTCCCATAACCATTCATTTATTTGACTGGAACGAAATGTCGGTTCATGCATTTCTTTTAACCAGGCGGTGATTTCATCTTGTTTTATGGTTCTTAATTCTCGCTTCATTAAGGGGCCTTCTATGAATTAATACTTTATTAAGTAAAATCTATATGGTATTATTACAATTTTTAAAAATCTGATGTATCTTTGACAATTACAAAACACTGAAATTTTATTTACAAATTAAAACATTCAAATTTTATGAAACGACTTTTAAGCGTTATTTTATTTATAAGTCTGATGTTTCCTGCACTCAGGACAATGGCAGACGAGGGGATGTGGTTGTTATCAATGATTGATAAAAGCTATGAGGAAATGAAAGAAAAAGGGCTTAAATTGAGTCCTGAAGATATTTATGATATTAACAATGCATCACTCAAAGATGCCATTGTTGGGCTCGGGAATGAAGGTGCTCCATTCAGCCATTTTTGTTCGGCAGGTATTGTTTCCGATCGCGGACTGATATTGACAAATCATCATTGTGGGTACGGTATGATTCAGGAACACTCCACTGTTGAAAATGATTATCTCAGAGATGGCTTCTGGGCAAGATCCCTTGAGGAAGAACTGGATAATGAAGGCATTACGGCTTCAATTATGGTAAGGATGGAAGATGTTACAGACAAAGTGCTTAAAAATGTCACTGAAGACATGAGTGAAAAAGAAAGGGATGAAGCCATTAGCAAAGTATCAGATAAGCTCATTGAGGAAGCAGAAGCTGACAACGAATATAAAGCACGGGTTAAGGATATGTTTGACAACAATCAGTATTTTTTGTTTGTAAACATCATTTATAAGGACGTACGTCTGGTTGGTGCTCCCCCTGAAGATATCGGAAAATTTGGTGGTGATACCGATAACTGGAGCTGGCCCCGTCATACCGGAGATTTTTCTGTTTTCAGGATTTATACAGCGCCCGATGGCTCGCCTGCAACATACAGTGAAGAAAATGTTCCCCTGAAACCAAAACATCATATGCCAGTATCTGCCAAAGGGATTAAAGAGGGTGATTTTTCAATGGTAATGGGCTTCCCCGGTGGTACTGACCGCTATATGACTTCTTATGGATTAAAAGAAACCATGGACATTGTTAACAAATGGCGCTATAACATCCGGGATATCAAGCTCGATATTATGCGGGAAGATATGAAATCTGACCCAGAAATAAAATTGCAGTATTCATCAAAATATGCACGTAGCTCGAACTATTGGAAGTATTCCTACGAACAAAATATTGCCCTGCGGCAACTCAATACCATGGAACAAAAGCAATCCATGGAAAATAAATTTCAGCAATGGGCAGAGAGCATACGCTCGAAAAAATACAGGAATGTTCTGGATACCATTGAAGTGGTGTATGACAGAAGGCGTGAAGATGCCCTGGCAAAACAATTTCTACTGGAAGCACTATTGATCGGACCGGATTTGCCTGTTTTTGCGTTCCAGTCAAGCAGCTTTTTGAATCAATTGCAGAACGAAGATATTTCTGAAGAAAAAAGACAAAAAGCCATTGATGAATTCAGGGAAAAAGCAGAAGATTTTTATAAAAATTACAACCCTGATACTGAAAGAAAAATTATGACGGCATTGTTTAATTATTTTGCCGAAAATATTGACAGGAAGTATTATCCGGAATTCTTTGCAGAGATGTATGATAAATGCGATGGTGATTTTAAAGCATTTACCGAAGATATCTTTACAAAATCATTTTTTAATCCCAAAAGCATTTTTGCTGATGAAGAAAGCATGATGGATTTTCTTGAAAAACCCAAAGCAAAGAAACTGGAGAAAGACCCCATGTATAAAATGGGAATGTCTATTCTTTCCATGTACCGCCATGTCTCAGGTAAAATTGATAAAAAATCAAAAAGCCTGAAACGTGCCAGGCGGTTCTTTGTACAGGGACTGATGGAGATTAAACCGGATTTTGATTTTTATCCTGATGCCAATTCTACCGTAAGGCTTACTTATGGAACGGCAAAAGGTTATGAACCACGTGATGGTGTTGTGTATGATTATTACACCACACTTGACGGGGTAATGGAAAAAGCCGATCCTGATGATATGGAATTTGATATCCCTGACCGATTAAAAGAACTTTATAAAGAAGAAAAATTCGGTCAGTACACAAATGACAAAGGAGAATTACCGGTATGTTTTATCACTGATAATGACATAACCGGTGGTAATTCAGGTTCTCCTGTTATGGATGGTGATGGAAATTTAATAGGAGTTGCTTTCGATGGTAATACAGAAGCCATGAGCGGTGATATTGAATTCGAAGAAGAGCTTCAGAGATGCATCAACGTGGATTCAAGGTATGTTTTGTGGATTATTGATATTTATGCCAATGCCGATAACCTTATGGATGAAATGACAATTGTACAATAAATGTCATCACAATAACGTTTTAAGGGTTAACTTACGGTTTGCAGAGGCCGTCTCAATGAAACAAGGGGCGGTCTCTTTTCTTTTTAATCTCCGTTTGTCAATAATATACCACAGTTTTTATTGATATTTCAAATCATTAACTTTGCAAAAATTACAAATTATGGATAATATTCGTGTCAGATTTGCACCAAGCCCAACAGGTCCGCTTCACATGGGTGGCGTACGGACAGCACTTTATAATTATTTGTTTGCCAGAAAGCACAAAGGCAGCATGATACTCAGAATTGAAGATACTGATCAGACCCGGTACATAGAAGGAGCCGAACAATATATCATGGAGGCCCTGGATTGGTGTGGCATTAAGGTTGATGAAGGTGTCAGGGAAGGTGGAACATTTGGTCCTTACCGGCAGAGCGAACGAAGCGAAATATACCGGCAATATGCTGATCGCCTGATTGAAAGCGGATGGGCTTATTACGCTTTTGATACACCCGCAGAACTGAAATCACTACGCGATGATGCCGAAAGCAAAAAAGAAACCTTTACATACAACCATGCCGTTCGCAGGCAGCTTAATAATAGCCTTAATATTGGAACGGAAGCTGCCCGCAAACGCATTGAAAAAGGTGACCCATATGTGGTGCGGTTCAAAATGCCGGAGAACGAAGAGATTAAAATATTTGATATCATCCGTGGTGATTTGAATTTTAATTCAGGCAATCTTGATGACAAAGTCCTTTTTAAATCCGACGGTTTACCAACCTACCACCTCGCTAACATTGTGGATGATCACCTGATGGAAATTTCCCATGTTATCCGTGGTGAAGAGTGGTTGCCATCCCTGCCGCTGCATGTGATGTTATACCGGGCTTTGGGTTGGGACACGCCGGAATTTGCGCACCTCCCGCTTATTCTGAAACCAACGGGAAAAGGAAAATTGTCAAAACGTGACGGTGACAAACTTGGGTTTCCTGTTTTCCCCATTGAATGGGCATCTGAAAATGGGGATACTGCCCGTGGTTATCGCGAAGATGGTTATTATCCTGAAGCTTTTCTGAATATGCTGGCACTGCTGGGGTGGAATCCCGGCACTGAACAGGAACTTTTCAGTATGGAGGAACTCATCAGACATTTTGACCTTAACAAGGTGAATAAAGCCGGGGCAAGGTTTGATCCGGAAAAGGCAAAATGGTTTAACCACCAATACCTTATACGCAAATCTGATGAGGAAATTGCCGAAGCCTTTATGCCTGTTCTCGAAAACAAAGGGTACAGCATGGACAAAGCTCTCCTCACCAAATTGGTTTCACTTGTGAAAGAACGCGTTTCATTTGTGCATGAGATTTGGGAGCAGGTAGATTTTATTTTTGTTGCGCCCACAACCTACCATAAAAAATTCCGTAAAAAAGCCGTTAAACAGGATACCCCTGAAATTATGTATGAGATCCGTGAATTGTTAGCTAAACAGGAGGTTTTCAGTGCTTCCCATCTCGAAGAACAGGTTAAAAGCTGGATTGAATCTAAAGAACTGGGATTTGGCAAGGTAATGAATCCCCTGCGCCTTGCGCTCGTTGGCGAGGGCAAAGGCCCTCATGTATTCGACATTCTCGAAATTCTGGGAAAAGCTGAAAGCCTGAAGCGTATCGATGCCCTGCTGGAGGAAATACAAAAATAACCTGTTTATTATTTCTATTCTGCCGGATATCCAACGGTCTGGCACAGAATAACATCCCTGAAATCCTCAAGTTGCATGGCCTCATGCACTTCATCTCTGTCAAACCAGCCACGTACTACTGTAGCTAATCCTTCTGATGCACAGTATAAATACACATTTTGCGATATATACCCTGCATTGATCCCGGAGGTTTCGCGGTATTCCGTGGCTGTTACATCATCATCAACCTTGTTGTAATTGGCAACAAAGATGAGGTTTATGGCTGCATCATCCACAAAATCCTGTTTGCCGGTTTTGGCCATGATATCATGGTTGTGGATAAGCTTAAGGGCATGTTCTCCGGGCAAATACCGAAACAGGCCTTTGCTGTTAGCCACATACACTTCCATTTCCTGCTGATTCCGGGATGTGGGTGCTGTGTGCTTGCCGTTTTCGCGGTTAATTCCCCAGGCAGCCCACAGCATATCAGACATCTGCTGGTCACTCAGGGATTTATCTGAAAAATCACGCTGGGACTGCCTTTCATTTAAGGCCTGCATCAACGGTTTTCCTCCGGTTTTATCTGGTTCCGGTAATTCAATTATTTCTGGATTTTGTCCAATCATCACGGCTGGAATCATCATGATTAATACTGTGATAAAATATCGCATACTATTTTTCATTTTTAAGTTTAACATCCGCCGGTAAGTTTTATTCCCATACCGGCGGATGCAAGATACTAAAAATTTATTATTCTATTGACTTCCACACGGCTTTTTTTTGCTCTTACAACCAGCTTTTTCGGCACCGGGACAAACACTTTTGTCTTTTTTA
>JBNJGX010000118.1:0-7421 GCA_051748025.1 Bacteroidota bacterium | reverse complement strand
CCCATCGCCAGCTCGCCCCATCACCCCATCGTGCCTTCGTTCCATCGTCCCATCGTGCTTTCGTGCCACCTCATAATCAACCCATTTGCATATAATGTAACTTCGTATATATCCCGTCCAGTTCAAGTAACTGCTTGTGTTTTCCCCTTTCCACAATTTCACCGTCTTTTATAACGCATATTTCATCGGCATTTTTTATTGTTGACAAGCGGTGTGCTATCACCAAAGATGTACGGTTTTTCATAAGATTATCAAGCGCATCCTGCACAAGTTTTTCAGATTCTGTATCAAGTGATGAGGTTGCCTCATCCAGTATCATAACAGGGGGATTTTTCAGGATAGCCCTGGCTATGCTTATGCGTTGCCGCTGCCCCCCGGACAATTTGCTGCCGCTGTCGCCGATGTTAGTATCATAACCGTTTTCATTGGCCATGATAAATTCATGTGCATTGGCTGTTTTGGCAGCCGAGATTATATCCTGTTCTTTTACATTATCGGCACCAAAAGCTATGTTGCTGGCAAAACTGTCATTAAAAAGTATCGGATTTTGGTTTACGTAACCGATCAGGGCACGTAAATCATTCATTGAAATATCTTTAATGTTTATCCCGTCTATAAGTATCGCCCCTTCGTTCAGGTCATAAAACCGTGGCAAAAGATCAGCCATGGTGGATTTCCCTGACCCTGATTGCCCTACCAAAGCAACACTTTGTCCCCTTTTTATCTTCAGGTTAATATTTTTAAGCACAGGCACATCCTGATAAGCAAAATTAACCTGCCTGTATTCAATGGAGTCGGTAAAATCTGTTTTCCTTACAGGATTTTCAGGGTCTTTGATCTTATTCCGGGCTTTCAGAATTTCGTTGATTCTGTCAACAGATGCCATGCCCTTCTGGACATTATACATGGCTGTACTCAAACTTTTTGCCGGGGTAATGATCTGGGAAAAAATCAACAGATATCCTATAAGCACACTCGACTCCATCTCACCGGTAATAAGCACAATACGACCGCCATACCACATAACAAACACAATGGTAGCTGTGGCCAAAAATTCTGTAAGGGGAGATGCCAGTGCACGACGGCGGTTAATTTTATTCAACACACGCGTATAACCATTATTGGCAGTAAAAAACCGGTCTTCCTGCTGCTTTTCTGCATTAAACGCCTTTATTATCTGCAAACCAGACAAACTTTCCTCTATCAATGTCATCAGGCCTCCCATTCTGCGCTGCCCTTCCTGCGAACGCCGCCTTAAAGATTTCCCTATCCGCCCGATCAACAAACCGGCAAGGGGCAATACAATAAGCACAAACAATGTCAGGCGCACATTGAAAAGAAACAGTGTGGTCATAAAAGCTATGATCTTGATCGGATCCCTGAATAACATGGTCAGGGAACTGACAATGGACTTTTCTATTTCCTGCACATCATTTGTCATCCGGGCTATGATATTGCCTTTTTTCTCTTCACTGAAATATCCCAGGTGTAAATTGGTGATCTTACGGTATAGCCTGTTTCTGATATCCCTCACAACCCCGTTTCTAACAGGCACCATGAAAAAATTTGCAAAATACCAGGTACTTGTTTTCAGCAGTGTAGCTACAGTTACCAGCACACCAAGCCATACCAAAGCAGCCAGACTTCCCTGGTTAATGATTATCTGGCTAAGCCAATACTGAAAATTGTGTAAAATAACATCCGAATTAAACGCCCATGGTTTCATCTCTGTCACAAGCTCCTGTTGATTGAACAGAACACTTAGAAAAGGGATCACCATGCCGAAAGAAAATAAGGCAAATAGTGTGCTTAATATATTCAGTACAATATTAAGCAGGGCGTTATACTTATAAGGCCAGATATATTTAAATATGCGGGTAAAATCTTTCATCAGCGGCCAAGATAATTAAATGGTGTTATTTGTTTCAATTCTGCTTTAACATTATCAGAAACATCCAACCCATCAATAAAATTGTGCATGCTTGCCTTATTTATTTTTTCACCGGTACGTGTAAGTGCCTTTAATGTCTCATAAGGCTTGGGATACCCCTCACGGCGCAAAATATTCTGAACAGCTTCAGCCACCACTGCCCAATTGTCCTCAAGGTCTGCTTCCAGTTTTTCCTGATTCAGCAACAACTTATCAATGCCTTTTTGGATGGATTTAAATGCAATCAAAGCGTATGAGAAAGGCAAACCAACATTGCGGATAACGGTAGAATCTGTTAAATCACGCTGCAACCTACTGACAGGCAGTTTGTCACTCAAATGACCGGCAATTGCATTGGCCAGTCCCAGATTTCCCTCAGCATTTTCAAAATCTATTGGGTTCACTTTGTGTGGCATGGCTGACGAACCAACCTCCCCGGTTTTGATTTTTTGTCTGAAATAATCCATGGAAATGTAAGTCCACATATCCCGGCAAAAGTCGATCAATATTGTATTGATACGTTTCATATTATCAAAAAAGGCTGCAAGGTGGTCATAATGTTCAATCTGGGTTGTCGGGCATGAGCGTTTAAGCCCCAGGTACCCGCTGACAAACTCATCTGCAAACTCATGCCAGTCAATCTCAGGATAAGCTGCGTAATGGGCATTAAAATTGCCGGTTGCACCGCCGAATTTAGCTGCAAAAGGTATCTTTTTCATCAAAGTGAGTTGCCCTTTGAGCCGCACCGAAAATACCGCCATTTCTTTTCCCAGCCGTGTCGGGCTTGCAGGTTGGCCATGCGTGCGTGCAAGCATGGGTATATCCTTCCAGTCTGCAGCTTTATCATCCAGATCCTCAATAAGGCTTTCAATTGCCGGCAAATAAACTTTTTCAAATGAATGCCTGACAGAAAGCGGAACCGCAGTATTATTAATATCCTGGGATGTCAATCCAAAGTGTACAAATTCCTTATATGCCGACATATCAAGATCATCAAACCAGTTTTTGATATGATATTCCACCGCTTTGACATCATGGTTGGTGGTTTTCTCAATATCTTTAACTGCTTCTGCATCTTTAATGCTGAAATTTTCCAGTTTATAATCCAATTGTTTTAATTGCTTCTCGCTCACATTACGGAGCTGCAACAATGGGATACGGCACAATGCCTTAAAATATTGAATCTCTGTATTGAGGCGGTAATAGATCAATGCTTTTTCAGAAAAATAACCCTGCAAAACATCTGTTGTATATCTGTAGCGCCCGTCAACAGGACTTATAGCATCTAAAGTGGAAATATCCATGGCCATTCAGATTTTTTGTTTGTCAAAAGTAAAAAAAATATGCATATTGCGGTGCGTTTCAAAGAAGGTTTTAAATGATACCATTGTTTATCTGCTAAAAGACCAAATTATACCTTTTTCATGACAACAAAAAACCTCCGTATATCAGCTGTGGATTTCCTGAACACCATTCCTTTCCGGTATGGACTGGAAAGCTCTGATTTTATAAACAGGCATGCCGATATTGATTATGATATCCCCTCTGTTTGTGCCGAAAAACTGATTAACGGAAATGCAGATATCGGCCTCGTCCCCATTGCGATATTACCAGAGCTGAAAAACTTTGAAATACTGTCTGACTTTTGCCTTGGTGCAAAAAAACAGGTAGATTCAGTATTTTTATTCGGACAAGTGCCTGTTCAGAATATGTCTGAAATATTACTGGATTACCGGTCTAAAACATCCGTTAATTTAATCCGGATACTGGCAGATGAATATTGGAACATTAAACCAACCTGGATAAAAGCACCTGTGGGATACGAAAACCGGATAAAAGACAATACCGGTGGTGTCATTATTGGTGATACAGCACTGGAAATGGCCGATCATTTTGCTTATCAATATGACCTGGCTGAAACATGGTATAATTATACAGGTAAAGAATTTGTTTTTGCGGCCTGGGTAAGCAACAAAAACATTCCATCTGATTTTAAAAAAGAATTTAATGTATCTTTGCAGTATGGCATCAAACACATTGATAAAGCATTGAAAAAACTTGGGGATAAATACAAACACCTGCCTGCTGAAATGTATCTGAAAAACAGAATTGATTACCACTGGAATAATTCAAAAAAACAATCAATGCAGCTTTTTTTGGAAAAAATTAAAAAAATTCACCAATGATATCCGTATCCTCACAAAACTTTCGTATTTTAGTTTCGCAAAAACAAACCATGCTTATGAAAAGACAACACATTATAGTTTTGCTGTTTTTGTTGTTACTTGCCCAGACAGCATCAGCCCAGACAGGAAGTAAGCCGGATACCAGCAAAACCCGGAGCATCCGGTTTGAAATGGCGCAAGCAAGGCTTAAATATAAAAATGATAATTATAAAGGAGCACTAAAGATGTACCAGGATATGCTGGAGAGTAACCCTCACCACGAAACCTTGAATTTCCGTACCGGCGAATGCTATTTTAAGCTCAAAGATTATAAAAATGCTGTCCCGCATTTGGAAAAATGCATTGATGTCAAAGATGAAAATTATGACAATATTGATTATTACCTGGCCAGATCTTACCAAAAAACCCAAGAATTTAATAAAGCCAGAGAGTATTACAAAAAACACCTTAATAACCTTCCCAAGGAGGAAGCAGAAACAGATCCGGCAAACAACTATCTGGTCCAGGTAAATAATGCCATTCGACTGATGGGAGATGAAGTGGATGTCGATATTTCCAACATGGGGGAAGTCATTAATTCGGCCTATGTGGATGCAGCGCCTTCCATTACGGCTGACAAATCTGTCCTGATTTTTACATCAAGACGACCGAAAAGTGATAAAGCCCTCAAAGATCCGGTTACCGGCGGATATTATGACAATGTCTATATCGCACATAAACAAGAAGACGGCTCATGGTCTGAAGCAAAACCAATCCCCGGAGACATTAATACAAAGGGTGCATACGAAGCCAGTACCAGCATTTCACCGGATGGAAAAACCATTTTTATTTACAGGAATATTGCCGGAATCACAAAAAGTGGCGATATTTTTTATTCAGAACAATCAGATGAGGGAAAATGGTCCGAACCAAAATCCCTGGAAGTAAATTCACCCAAAGGGTTCTTTAATAAAATTGCCTATGGTTTTGATGTCTTTTTTCACGGAGAAAAAGAAATCAATTCCAGTTATTTTGAGACATCCGCATGCATAACAGCCGATAACAACGAACTTTATTTTATCAGCGAAAGAGAAAAAAAAGGGTTTGGACAAGGAGATATTTGGGTCACACACAGAATTAATGAGGGATGGAGTGTCCCGAGAAACCTTGGAAAAAACATTAACACACCTGACGATGAAGTGTCCGTTTATATCCATCCTGACGGCAAGACTATATTTTATGCATCCAACGGGAAACATTCCATGGGTGGATACGACATACTGATGAGCCACAAAAAGGATGGAAAATGGTCCGACCCAGTTAATCTTGGATATCCGGTTAACACACCATGGGATGAATCCCATTTTACACTGGCTGCTGACGGGAAAACTGCATATATATCAAGCAACAGGGAAGGAACTATTGGGAAAATGGACATTTACACCATTGACATGAAAAAATACTTTAATACATTAAAACCCGGTCAAAACAAACAAAGGCTTACAATTGTCAAAGGAACTGTTATTGATGAAGACAAAAACCCCATCAGCACAGAAATTGATATTACAGATGCCGTAAATGGCAAACAGGTTACCACAATTCAATCTGATAAAAATGGAGATTATTTCATTACACTGCCTGCAGGACATGAATATGAATTCTCCATCAAAGTAAAAGGCATGGAACCGATTGCTAAGACAATTAAAATCTCCGAAGCTGACAAAGCAGAAGATGTAAAATCATGGCATTTCATTTTAAGTAAAAAATAACCCATGAATTTCAGGCAACTTATACACATATTGATAATTTCATTGCTGATATCTACAGTGACTAAACAAGCAGTAGCTCAACCTGAAAATCAGGACAGCACAGATAATGATAAGTTGCTGGTTTACAAATTACAGATTTTTGAAAAGATCAGCATGTCGGCATGGCGCAATACCCAGCAGGCATTTAACGAAGCCGACAGCCTCAACGCAGACCTTTTCCTTATCCACATGAACACCTATGGTGGGTTGGTTGTGGCTGCAGACTCGATACGAACTGCCATTCTGAATGCCGAAATCCCTGTTTGGGTTTACATCGATAACAATGCTGCATCAGCAGGAGCACTGATATCCATTGCCTGTGATAAAATTTTCATGAAAGAAGGCGCCAGCATCGGAGCCGCTACGGTGGTAAGCCAGGATGGAAAAGCCATGCCCGATAAATACCAGTCTTATATGCGCTCAACCATGCGTTCTACAGCAGAAGCACACGAAAAAGATACCATCATCCACGATCAGGATACAAGTTTCAAATGGAAAAGAGACCCAAAAATTGCAGAAGCCATGGTGGACCCGGATGTATATATTCCGGGGCTGATTGATTCAACAAAAGTGTTAACTTTTACCGCACAGGAGGCCATGGAAAACGGATTTTGCGAAGGCATTTATCCAGACATCAATACCCTGCTTACAAATGAAGGCATCACCGATTACAAAACAAAATCCTTTTCCCCTACCACAATGGACAAGCTCATGGGGTTTCTTACAAGCCCCGGATTTCAAAGCGTCCTTGTTATGCTGATTATCGGGGGATTATATTTTGAACTTCAATCACCCGGTATTGGATTTCCTTTTATTGTTGCCATTGCAGCAGCCCTGCTTTATTTTGCCCCTGCTTATATTGAAGGCCTTGCCGGACACTGGGAAATATTGCTTTTTATTGCCGGCGTAATTTTGATCGGTGTCGAAATATTTGTTATCCCCGGATTCGGCATTGCCGGCATCCTGGGCATTGCAGCTCTCATAACCGGCCTCGCTTTATCCATGGTAGGCAAATATGAAATTCAGCCCCTTGATGGTGATATTAACCTTGCACCACTGGTAAAAGCCCTGGCTGTTGTTGTTGCTGCATCAACCATTTCATTTTTCCTGTCCATATGGCTCTCCGGAAAAATATTCGGACAACAAACCAAAATGTTTGGCAAACTTTCATTGGACACTACCCAACAAGTGGAAGATGGCTATATCGGCACTGATAATACAATACGTGATATGATCGGAAGAACAGGTATTGCTGCTTCCGACCTCAGGCCTTCGGGCAAAATTGAAATAGATGAAAAAACATTTGACGCCAGAGCCATTAATGGTTACATTGAACAAAACAGTAAAGTAATCGTTAAAAGCTTTGCATCCGGACAACTATATGTAGAATTATATGATCAGTTATAAATATGTCTGTTAATAATGGTTAATAACGGTTAATATCGGTTACTTATGAGTCACCAACCCGAAATGAGAGGTGTTAGGTGTTAGGGGTTAGGTTTTAGGGTTAAGATTTCT
>JBNJGX010000117.1:0-7433 GCA_051748025.1 Bacteroidota bacterium | reverse complement strand
CACCAACTATTGAGAACTTACCTTTTGATTTACAATAACATATTCTAACACATTTGTTTTTGTCATATGGAAAAACATCCAATAGTTTTAATTGTAATATAAACTTCTTGCTAAGCTTGTTAATGTTATAATTGTAATGAAATATATTGTCACTAAAATGATTTTGCGAATTATTAACACTATGTTTCTACATACATATACAATAGAGTAATATATATAATATTCTGAATAATCAATGTATAAATACAGAAAAACCTAACTCACCTCTATAATTTTCCTGTTACATTTCGTGCAGTACTTGCCGTTTTCCAAATGATTTACAGCGCTGAATCCCTGCCTGCTGATAGCTAATGTACTGCAATCCGGGCAGTATGTGTTTTCAGCTTCTCCGGCCATGATGTTTCCCGGATATACATACAGCAAACCTGAATTCATGGCTTTTTTCCTCACTTCAAATATGCGGCTGACAGAGGTAGGGGGGACATCCAGCATCTGGTAAGTGGGATAAAAGCGGGAAATATGCAGCGGAACTTCATGCATGTTACGTTCTGTCATCCAGTTGAAAAAAGCATCCAGGTCTTCTTCTTTATCGCTGATGCCTGGGATAAGCAACATGGTAATTTCTAAATGCAATTTACTGTTGTGTATGGTTTCAATGCTTTTCAATATGGGTTTGAGCGGGCTATCGGTTATATCCCTGTGCACTTTATCATTGAAGGCCTTCATGTCAATGTTTACGGCATCAATCACAGGCAGTAATTGACGAAGTGGCCCGGGATTTATCAACCCGTTGCTAACCATGAGATTTTTGATGCTTTTCTGTTGGGCCAGCTTAGCAGTTTCGTACATCATCTCATAAAAAATGGTGGGTTCGGTGTAGGTATAAGCAATGGATTTCAATCCCCGCTCTGCCACATCGTCCACAATTTGCTCCGGGGTGCTAATTTTGCGTGGATTGACGGGGTTTGCAGCTTGTGAAATATCGCTGTTTTGACAGTTTTTGCAATGCATATTGCACCCCGCTGTACCGATGCTGTATGTTTCGCTGCCGGGCATAAAATGATACAATGGTTTCTTTTCCACCGGGTCAATGTTGCCGGCAATAACCTGTCCCCATGACAAGGCCCTGAATTTTCCGTCTGTTAACATACGCGTGCCGCACGGACTCATTTCATTTTCCGTAAGCACACATGCCTGTGGACAAAGCTGGCACAGTATTTTTCCGTCATCCCTGAATTTATAAAAATATGCTTCTTTTTGATTCATCTGTTTAAATTTTAATTATCAATGGTCAGATGGAACTCACGATGAATTGTAGTCATTTTTCCCGCTATTGCGGGACAGGCTGTGTTGTATTTTAAAACCTTAAACTTCATGTTCGTTTCATAATCTTATGCTTCATTAAAAACGATTGCTTCGTACAAGAACACTTCTGCATCTTTCCATCCGTCCCATGTGAGTCCGGCTTTGTCCCTGGCACAATGACCGAGAAATTTTTCTTTGTTCCACCCGGTTTCTGTAGCCACCTGGGGTAAAAATGTGCCGGAAGTAAAACCATGTTTGATGTATATGCCATGTTTTCCCAATTCAAGTTCAGAAATATCTTGCATAGGCCTGAGGGGTGTTAATACAGAGATTTCGATGTCAATATCAGAAAGTTCATTTTCCATCAATGGTGAAAACCGTGTATCATGAAAAGCTGCAGCCACAGCCATTTCTTTTACCACTTTCCACAAGGGGCGGTCATCCCCGAAATTTCCGATGCATCCCCGCAATTTTCCATCCTTGTGCAGGGTTACAAAAGCACCACATTGTGTGGTTAGTTTTTCGGGAACATCATCATCTTTTTTGGGTAAATCCACACCTTCCGGGTAAAAACTGGCTTCTATACTTTTTCTTGCGAGGTTAAGCAGGTAATTTTTTTCTTCACCGGTTAAATCAAAGTTCTTTTCCTGGTTTTCGTCTTTTTCCTGATTTTCGTTGATAAAACCGGCAATGGCAGCATATCCAACCACCCTGTTGTGGTCGCCGAAAACAGCATCGCCTGAATTGGCTGTGGATATTTTTTTCCATTTGATATTGCTGTTTTCAAACAGTTTCAATATGGTTAAAACGGATGTCCAGCCGCAAATATCTGTGGCAAGCGACCTTAATCCCATGTTTTTATGTTTTTCCATGGTAGATACCAGTTCCTCCGGTTTTCCACTGACAATGGCCTGTATGGTTTCATCATCCACCTTTTTAGCGGTATCATAATCGGGAAAATGGGAGAGGTCGGTAGAAACAACAAATGCTGTTTCAGGGTCTGTTAACCAGGGTTCCAGCGCTTTTGCCAATTTATCTGTAATATCAGTGGTATAACTGCCTATCAGAAGGGGGACAATTTTAAAATCTTGCAAATGGTATTTCAGCAACGGGATTTCTACTTCGTTGCAGTGTTCATCCTCATGGGCCGTTGGTAAAAAATCAATGAAATTATGTGTATTCAGGAGTTTTTCTGCGGTTGTTTTGTCTATATAAACAGGTCCGTCAGGGGTGTCGTATGCATCTCCGGCATACACAGAGACAGCGTTGAAATTTGCCCTGTGTGAGGAGCCAATGATAAACACACGTTTTATTTTTTCGGCATCAAGCTGCACGATGGCATCTGCAGCAATCTGACCTGAAAATACATAGCCGGCATGTGGTGCAATGACCGCTTTGACTTTTTTATTCAGCTTTTTTGATTTTGCATTATCAAAATATGCCTGCAATGCTTCGTTCAAAGCATTTTTATCGTCTGTGTAAAATTGTCCGGCAACAGATGCTTTTCTTATTTGTTTCATATTAAATCCTTTTTTAGTTTTAACACTATAATATACTATAATGTTTACAAACATCCAAATAAAATGCTTAATATTTCATTTTTTCCGTTTAGCGATTTACCTTAATACCTTTTCCAAAGATTAGATATGGGGAAGATATGGATTAATATTCCGGTTACAAAATCCTAAGGATCTGGTTTTCTTAACAGAAAGACACAAGTGATTGATGGGTGTTATAAGGTTAATTATGTCCATAAAGTCGAACATTTATCTATAATTGAATAATGGTAACTGATAAGTCTGAAGACCGAAGACCGCAGCGATGTCCTGCGCCGTACTGCGATGTGCTGAGCCTGCCGAAGTGAGCGAAGTCGAAGGGTCGCAAGTAAAGCATACATTCAAAAAATTAATTAATGAGATATTTTCGGACTTCCGACTTTAATTTATATAAGCTGTACTGTATTGACAGACTCTACTTAAAGTAGCAGGATTTAAGGATTTAAGGATCATTAAGTTAGTTAAGAATCATGAATCATCAACAAGTCCCATTTACGGGTAACATTATCTTTCATAGCATGTTTCTACTATTTAAAAGTATTGCAAATAATCGCAGCATTTTATTACCTTTATCTGCAATTTACTACAGTAAGATAGCTCAAATCTCCAACAATTAAAGGCTTACTTTCACCTATCCGATACTATATGGCTTTGAAAATGAAATCACAACCCAGCATATCCTCAAAATCCTGGCCGGTTTCGAGCATATCTTCATCGCCTTCCTCGTATTCCCATTCAATGGGAACTTCCGGCATGGATGATATAATATCCTTTAAGAGGTCATATAAATATTTGGCCGATAATGTGTTAAAATATGAGAGCCGGAATGTGATGTTGTTAATTTGTGTGCCGGATACATTCAATGTATGAATTTTACCTGCTGCTTCGCGGAAAAACTGCCTTGGATCTTCAGCAACAGATTTTCCCTGTAAGATCAGTTTCTGCTGCTTGTTGTCATAAAACAGGGCAGGGGAGCCGGGTTTTTCTTTGATGAGATTAATTGACATAGATTTGAAGTTTTATTGAAACAAATAACTGGTTTTTATGTTTTTTAAAATTTACTGCCGGCGGGGTGCTGGTTTTTTTTATCATCTGCAATAAGCCGGTTCCGGGAGCTTTGGGATTTTGCCACCGGGATTTTATCTCTTCTTTAAGCCTGTGTTCCGGTAATTGTTTCCCTGTATTTATGCTTGTGATTATGGCATATCTGTTGTTTTCATCAACCCTGTTGATGCCAGCCATTGTAATTTGGTTTCCTGACAGCCATATTAAGACACCCGAAACAGTACCGTATTGATGTTTTTTAATGTTTTGCATCAGTTCGGTAAATAAAAACAATGTTCTTTTTCTGTATTTTACAGGATAATTAACAAGATTGTTTTCAAGCTGGTTCAGCATTTGAGAAATTGGTTCAGTACTGTACATTATATAATCAGCACCGGCGTATTCCGGATAGAAAAGCATGGCTATTTCTTTAAAATCAGGCATTTATTTTTTAAGGTATTTATCAAAAACGGGATTATGCTTATATGTATCAATAGCACGGATGGCTGCCTCTTCAGAGGTATGCACCGTGTAGAGGCTGCGGTAATTTTTATTGGCAAATCCCTGCCGGAAAATGTTTTCAAAGTGCTGGATAAGCGCATCATAACAGCCTTGTATATTGAGTATTACGATGGCTTTGCTGTGATACTGAAGTTGTTTTAGTGTTATTACTTCCAAAAGCTCTTCAAGGGTACCGAACCCACCTGGCAGTGCCAGGAAAGCATCTGCCTTTTGGCGCATCAGGGCTTTTCTTTCTTTCATGTCTTTTGTGATGATTAGTTTATCATCGTACTGAGAAACCACCCCTTTGATGTTGAGTTTTGCCGGTATCACGCCTGTGATATATGCGCCCTCTTTTTGAGCTGCTGCAGCCAGGGCCCCCATAATGCCAATCTGCCCTGCTCCGTAAATGATAGCATGGCCAGCCTTTCCAATAAGCTTTCCTGTTTTTGCTGCACTTTCATAATGTTTCGGCTCAAGGTCAACGCTTGAGCCACAAAATACACATATTTTCATTAGCTTTGCATTTTGTAATGACAGTTTAAACGTAGTAAAAATAATGAAAAAACAGAAAATTTACCGCATACTTCTTTTTGTGCTTGTGGGATTTTCCATTTTATTTATTGGCACAGGCATGCTTCTTAAAAAACAAAGCCTGGTCTTTGACAATCAGTCACAACAGACAATTATGCTTCGTGTGCGATACAATGATGCTGATAAAGATAGCTTATATATGGTAAAACCCGGCGGGGAAAAAATAATATTGGAATCCTCAAGCATCCAAAAGAAAAATAAAGATGTGGTAGAAAAGGAATTTTTAAACAATCTGAATAAGTTTAAGCTGTATGCTGAGTCGGGTATAGATATCGTCAATTTAATAGAAAGCAAAGATGAATGGATTATAAAATCAGACAAAAAACACACCGAAATTCGCATTGAATTTTATGCGAAAAAAAAACAAGGAAATAAATTGTAAGATGGCTTTTTTGTCTTAAAAAAATATCCTACTTTTATCATCTCAAAATTTGGTAAGAGGATTGAGCAAAATAGTTGTAAAATTCACATTTACAGTGGTTTGAGATTTTACTATTTGTTTATTTACTTCTAACCAGTTGAGAGCTATACATATAAAAATAAATAAAAAATATTGCGAAAAATGATTTGGTTGGTTAAAAAATAATTTGCAAATTGCTACTCCTAAATCAAATCAAAAATTGAAAAAATGGCAATTGATGGTAAAAGATGTTGAAAAAGCCTGGAATGAGTGTCTGAAAATAATCAGCGACAATGTGCCGAAAGTTAGCTTCAGGACATGGTTTGAGCCAATTAAACCTTTAAAACTTGAGGATAATGTTTTGACCATTCAAGTGCCAAGTACCTTCTTTTATGAATTTCTGGAAGAACAGTACATTGATTTGCTGAAAAAGAGCCTCACCAAAGTTGTTGGCCCCGGCGTTAAGCTTGAATATAACGTTGTGATGGGTGACAACGGCTTCAACAAACAACCCTATACTGTCAAAATACCAACAAGCAGCAAATCCAGTTTACATAATAAGCCTGTACAAGTACCTGTAGATAAAGACAGTGCATCCATAAAAAACCCGTTTGTTATTCCGGGGCTTAAGAAGATGCACGTAGATCCCCAGTTGAATCCAGAAAATTCATTTGAAAATTTTGTTGAAGGTGAATGTAACCGGCTTGCCAGATCAGCCGGCTTTGCCGTTGCGGAAAAACCTGGTGGTACAGCTTTTAATCCCTTGTTTATATATGGTGCACCAGGGCTTGGGAAAACCCATCTTGCCCATGCAATTGGCATTGAAGTTAAAACCAGGTCTCCGGAAAAAACTGTTCTTTACGTTGATGCCAATAAATTCCAGACCCAATATACCGAAGCCATCCGTAAAAATAACCGCAATGATTTTGTGCATTTTTATCAAATGATTGATGTGCTTATTGTTGATGATGTGCATTATTTTGCCAGTAAAGAAGGTACGCAGGATGTGTTTTTTCACATTTTTAATCACCTGCATCAGATGGGTAAACAATTGGTATTGACCTCAGATAAACCACCGGTTGAATTAAAAGGATTGGATGATCGTTTGTTGAGCCGCTTTAAATGGGGGTTGTCTGCAGACCTGCAGGAGCCTGATTTCAATACACGCATTTCCATTCTGAAGAAAAAATCCTATCAGGATGGTATCAATATTTCTGAGGAAGTGATGGAATACATCGCTTCGCATATTTCTGAAAGTATCAGGGAACTTGAAGGTGCATTGATTTCACTGCTGGCACAATCCACGCTGAACCGGAAAGAGATATCCCTCGATCTGGCAAAAGCCATGATTGATAAATTGATAACTAACACTCAGAGGGAGCTTTCCATTGATTATATTCAGAAAGTGGTTTGTAATTATTTTGGCATGTCTGTTGACAAACTGAATTCCAAAACCAGAAAACGTGAGGTTGTTCAGGCAAGGCAAATTGCCATGTATTTTGCAAAAAATATGACAAAATCTTCGCTGGCAATTATAGGTGCAAATATTGGCGGTAAAGATCATGCAACGGTACTTCATGCCTGCAAAACCGTTAAAAACCTTATTGATACAAATAAACGTTTCAAGGATAATATCGATGAAATTGATGAAAAACTGAAAATGTAAGTTTGTATCATCGTGTTGTTTGTGGTTCTTTGCTAAGCGAGGAGCTGCGTAGTCGTGCGGCGATCATTTCCTGACAGGTTGTTATTTTGATTTTTTATTAGCATATCTTGTTTTATTTTATGCTTTTGTCACGATTTTTGAGTGCCATCCTCCCGGCTGGCAAGCTATCGCATCAAAAATCCCGCCAAAAGCGGTTTCTTTATTATCTTGTACCCACGGGTTTCGTTTCGAAAACAAGTTTTCTCACTACACCCGTGGTTACAATGTTGTCACCCCTTCGGGGTTTTTGGACTACCTTGCCACCGGCAATCCGGTGGCTTCGTATCCGGTGGCTTCGAGACATTCCGGCTACCGCCGGAACCCTCAG
>JBNJGX010000116.1:0-7434 GCA_051748025.1 Bacteroidota bacterium | reverse complement strand
TTAGGTTATACAATTATTTGTATTGTTCATTTATTCATACGCAGTAGCAAGAATTTTGTTGTTAATATCTTATTAATGATTTCCAAGAAAATATTAAATTTTTTCACCTGAAAAATTTAGTGTAATTTTGATAAACAAAATAGATTGCAGGTGCAATATAATTTTATAGGATCATAAGCGTTAACATATAAGATGAAAAAAGCGGTATTTACCATATTGATATATTTTATGGTGTTGGTTATTGTTGGTCTTATTGGCCTTCAATACTTTTTTATCCGTATATCATATAATGAAAAACAGGAAATTTACGAACAGCACATATATGCAGCCCTTTTAAAAACAACAAACCGACTTAACAGCCGGCAGAGCATTATGTATGCTTATGACAAGCTTAATGAAGATACAAAAGACAGCATCATGCCTGTTGACCCGATGATGTTTTCTTTAAGGTATTCTGATGGCACAAGCATTAATATAGAATTTGACAGATCTGCCAGGCCGGAAAATTTTCTTAACAATGAATTCAGGCCTGAAGATTTTTCTTCTGACCAGCAGGATAAATTGCACCACATGAAGGATTATTTTTCAAAAATGCTAAAGTCAAATAAAAATGAATTGTATGGGTTGCTGGAAAAATTTGAAACTGAGCTGAACATTCAAAATATCCCTCTGGCCAAAAGATATACGAAAAAAACTTTACAAAAAATTCTTTCCGAAGAATTAAAAAACCAGGGTATTGATGGAGACTTTGAATATGCATTGATCCAGGGAGACAATATTCATCCCCATTTGAAATCTGCGGATTTTACCAAGGATAATATTAGCAATGCCTATAAAACCAGGCTTATGCCCAATGCTGTTTTCAGTAAGCCGGAATACCTGGCAGTAAGTTTTCCGGAGCAAAATAAGCTCATCATGGACAGCATTTCATTACAAATTACCCTTTCGGTGATTTTTGTTTTAATGATACTGATCACCTTTTTCATTACCACTTACGTTATCCTAAGGCAAAAACGATTAAGTGAAATGAAGAATGATTTTATCAGTAACATGACTCATGAATTTAAAACCCCAATAGCAACAATTAGGCTGGCAGCAGATGCACTTGTAAATCCAAAGATTTTACAACAAAAAAACATGCGGGATAAATTTACCGGTATTATTTCCCAGGAAACACACCGGCTTAACTCTCAGGTTGAAAAGATACTTGAAATATCATCATTTGACAGGGGTGAGTTGAAAATAAATGCACAAAAACATGATGTACATGCCATCATAAAAGAAGCTGTTGATGACATACAACTTACTTTGCAAGAAAAGAAAGGTAACATTGATTTACAACTTAATGCCAATGATTATAATTATCTGGTTGACAAGGAACACATGATAAATGTAATAAAAAATTTACTTGATAACAGCCTGAAATATGCCGGCGAACAGCCACCCGATATTACCATTCAGACTTATAATAAAAAGAATTGGCTTTATATTGCGGTAAAAGATAATGGTATAGGAATGGATAATGCCACTATATCAAAAATATTTGAAAAATTCTACAGGGCCAATATTGGCAATATTCATAACATCAAAGGTTTTGGATTGGGCTTGCATTATGTAAAAGAAATCATAAATGCGCACAAAGGCCTTATTGATGTGAAATCAACACCCGGAAAAGGAAGTACCTTTATTATAAAACTCTTAAAAAAATAAACATTATGAAGAAATCCATTTTTTTAGTAGAAGACGATGTAAATTTCGGAGCAGTTCTGAAATCTTACTTAGAAATGCACGGTTTTCGTGTGACCCATGTTGAAGATGGCAAGGATGCCATTCCAACCTTTAAACTCGCAGAATTTGATTTATGCGTTCTGGATATTATGCTGCCCAATGTTGATGGTTTTACCATCGCTAAAGAGATTCGGGAGCTGAGTCCGGGTATTCCGCTGATTTTCCTTACTGCAAAATCTCTAAAGGAAGATGTCATGAAAGGATTTGAAGTGGGTGCTGACGATTACGTCACCAAACCTTTTGATTCTGATGTTCTGCTTGTTAAGATCAGGGCTATTCTCAAACGTGTTGAACAACCGGAAACCCTGAACCAAACAAAACCACTGAGATTCGGCTCTTTCGAGTATCATCCTCAACGCCGGCACCTGAAAAATGTCATTACCGGTGATTACAATAAATTGAGCCCGCGCGAAGGAGAACTCCTTACATTATTGTTTAAACACAGAAATAATGTCCTCGAAAGAAATTATACCTTGCGCACAATCTGGGGTGATGACAACTATTTTAATGCCAGGAGTATGGATGTTTACATCACAAAACTTCGTAAATACGTTGAGGAAGACCCGCAGGTGAACATTGACAATGTCCATAGCAGTGGCTTTATTTTAACTGTGCCAGAAGAAAAATAATTTTTTTGTGTTTTTTCGTAACCTTTAGTGCCTTAATAACGTATATATAAATATCAGTCTTTTGTGAGTAATGAAATATTTATTAAGATTTATTACGGCATTGCTGGTGTATATGGTGAAATTTTATAAATATGCAATTTCACCATATACCCCCAATAGTTGCAGACATATACCAAGTTGTTCCAACTATACAGTTGAAGCCTTGCAAAAGCACGGGCCTGTGGCTGGTACATGGTTGGGAATAAAGCGTCTGGCAAAATGTCACCCCTGGGGTACGCATGGTTTTGATCCTGTACCTGAAAGATTAAAGACAAACCGGAAATCTTAACCAAGATTGGACTGTTACAAAAATATATAATATAATTTTTCATTAAAGACCATTGCATATGAACGATCAAAACGAAAACATCCACTTTTGGAATGAAAAATGGAAACACATAGATTTTGAAAATATCACAAAATCAGAACATTATGAGATTTCAAATTATGGACGAATAAGGCGTTACAATCCCGGGAAATGTGAGTTTAAAATTCTTAAATCCTCATTTATTAAAGGGTATAAAGTTTTTGCTTTTAAGTCAGACACTCCACAAAAAAAGACCATCACTAAAACCATTCACAAGCTTGTTGCCGAAGCATTTTGTGAAAAACCATCAAGGGAACATAAATTTGTAATACACCTTGATTTTGTAAAAGACAATAACCATTATCAAAATCTGAAATGGGTCACACATCAGGAGATGTATGCACATCACAAAAACAACCCCAATTATAAAAAAGGCGTTATAAGAAATTCCAAATTAACTGAAACAGATGTCATTCGCCTGAAGAAAAAACTGGGCAGAAGCAAAAATAAACTGTATAAGATTGCCAGGGAATTTGGAATCACCCATACACAGCTTAATCGTATCCGTTCAGGTGAAAACTGGGGACATGTGAAAGCAGAAGACGACTAGAGGCGCATACAGTGGTATTTATAGATGCATTCTATTTAGAGTTTGTCTATAAAGTACAACTTATTTTTAAAAAGCACCAAATATCAAATGTCAAATAACAAATAAATTCCAAACATCAATTTCCAAAATTTCAATAATTTTGGCTGCACTCGCCTTGTTTAGGTCATTACCATTTTGAAAATTGAAATTTATTTGAGGTTTGTTATTTGTGTTTTGGAATTTCATCATTCAATTATAGATAAATGTTCGACTAAATGGACAGACACTATTTAGTGGATCTAAGAAAACTATTGGATTTAAAAAATAACAAACATCAAATAACAAATAACAAACCAGCCTGCCAGCTGGCAGGCTGGTTTGTTATTTGTTATTTGATGTTTGTTATTTTTTAAATCCAATAGTTTTCTTAGATCCACTAAATAGTGTCTGTCCATTTAGTCGAACATTTATCTATAATTGAATGATGAAATTCCAAAACACAAATAACAAACCTCAAATAAATTTCAATTTTCAAAATGGTAATGACCTAAACAAGGCGAGTGCAGCCAAAATTATTGAAATTTTGGAAATTGATGTTTGGAATTTATTTGTTATTTGACATTTGATATTTGGTGCTTTTTAAAAATAAGTTGTACTTTATAGACAAACTCTAAATAGAATGCATCTATAAATACCACTGTATGCGCCTCTAGTCGTCTTCTGCTTTCACATGTCCCCAGTTTTCACCTGAACGGATACGATTAAGCTGTGTATGGGTGATTCCAAATTCCCTGGCAATCTTATACAGTTTATTTTTGCTTCTGCCCAGTTTTTTCTTCAGGCGAATGACATCTGTTTCAGTTAATTTGGAATTTCTTATAACGCCTTTTTTATAATTGGGGTTGTTTTTGTGATGTGCATACATCTCCTGATGTGTGACCCATTTCAGATTTTGATAATGGTTATTGTCTTTTACAAAATCAAGGTGTATTACAAATTTATGTTCCCTTGATGGTTTTTCACAAAATGCTTCGGCAACAAGCTTGTGAATGGTTTTAGTGATGGTCTTTTTTTGTGGAGTGTCTGACTTAAAAGCAAAAACTTTATACCCTTTAATAAATGAGGATTTAAGAATTTTAAACTCACATTTCCCGGGATTGTAACGCCTTATTCGTCCATAATTTGAAATCTCATAATGTTCTGATTTTGTGATATTTTCAAAATCTATGTGTTTCCATTTTTCATTCCAAAAGTGGATGTTTTCGTTTTGATCGTTCATATGCAATGGTCTTTAATGAAAAATTATATTATATATTTTTGTAACAGTCCAATCTTGGTTAAGATTTCCGGTTTGTCTTTAATCTTTCAGGTACAGGATCAAAACCATGCGTACCCCAGGGGTGACATTTTGCCAGACGCTTTATTCCCAACCATGTACCAGCCACAGGCCCGTGCTTTTGCAAGGCTTCAACTGTATAGTTGGAACAACTTGGTATATGTCTGCAACTATTGGGGGTATATGGTGAAATTGCATATTTATAAAATTTCACCATATACACCAGCAATGCCGTAATAAATCTTAATAAATATTTCATTACTCACAAAAGACTGATATTTATATATACGTTATTAAGGCACTAAAGGTTACGAAAAAACACAAAAAAATTATTTTTCTTCTGGCACAGTTAAAATAAAGCCACTGCTATGGACATTGTCAATGTTCACCTGCGGGTCTTCCTCAACGTATTTACGAAGTTTTGTGATGTAAACATCCATACTCCTGGCATTAAAATAGTTGTCATCACCCCAGATTGTGCGCAAGGTATAATTTCTTTCGAGGACATTATTTCTGTGTTTAAACAATAATGTAAGGAGTTCTCCTTCGCGCGGGCTCAATTTATTGTAATCACCGGTAATGACATTTTTCAGGTGCCGGCGTTGAGGATGATACTCGAAAGAGCCGAATCTCAGTGGTTTTGTTTGGTTCAGGGTTTCCGGTTGTTCAACACGTTTGAGAATAGCCCTGATCTTAACAAGCAGAACATCAGAATCAAAAGGTTTGGTGACGTAATCGTCAGCACCCACTTCAAATCCTTTCATGACATCTTCCTTTAGAGATTTTGCAGTAAGGAAAATCAGCGGAATACCCGGACTCAGCTCCCGAATCTCTTTAGCGATGGTAAAACCATCAACATTGGGCAGCATAATATCCAGAACGCATAAATCAAATTCTGCGAGTTTAAAGGTTGGAATGGCATCCTTGCCATCTTCAACATGGGTCACACGAAAACCGTGCATTTCTAAGTAAGATTTCAGAACTGCTCCGAAATTTACATCGTCTTCTACTAAAAAAATGGATTTCTTCATAATGTTTATTTTTTTAAGAGTTTTATAATAAAGGTACTTCCTTTTCCGGGTGTTGATTTCACATCAATAAGGCCTTTGTGCGCATTTATGATTTCTTTTACATAATGCAAGCCCAATCCAAAACCTTTGATGTTATGAATATTGCCAATATTGGCCCTGTAGAATTTTTCAAATATTTTTGATATAGTGGCATTATCCATTCCTATACCATTATCTTTTACCGCAATATAAAGCCAATTCTTTTTATTATAAGTCTGAATGGTAATATCGGGTGGCTGTTCGCCGGCATATTTCAGGCTGTTATCAAGTAAATTTTTTATTACATTTATCATGTGTTCCTTGTCAACCAGATAATTATAATCATTGGCATTAAGTTGTAAATCAATGTTACCTTTCTTTTCTTGCAAAGTAAGTTGTATGTCATCAACAGCTTCTTTTATGATGGCATGTACATCATGTTTTTGTGCATTTATTTTCAACTCACCCCTGTCAAATGATGATATTTCAAGTATCTTTTCAACCTGAGAGTTAAGCCGGTGTGTTTCCTGGGAAATAATACCGGTAAATTTATCCCGCATGTTTTTTTGTTGTAAAATCTTTGGATTTACAAGTGCATCTGCTGCCAGCCTAATTGTTGCTATTGGGGTTTTAAATTCATGAGTCATGTTACTGATAAAATCATTCTTCATTTCACTTAATCGTTTTTGCCTTAGGATAACGTAAGTGGTAATGAAAAAGGTGATCAGTATCATTAAAACAAAAATCACCGAAAGGGTAATTTGTAATGAAATGCTGTCCATGATGAGCTTATTTTGCTCCGGAAAACTTACTGCCAGGTATTCCGGCTTACTGAAAACAGCATTGGGCATAAGCCTGGTTTTATAGGCATTGCTAATATTATCCTTGGTAAAATCCGCAGATTTCAAATGGGGATGAATATTGTCTCCCTGGATCAATGCATATTCAAAGTCTCCATCAATACCCTGGTTTTTTAATTCTTCGGAAAGAATTTTTTGTAAAGTTTTTTTCGTATATCTTTTGGCCAGAGGGATATTTTGAATGTTCAGCTCAGTTTCAAATTTTTCCAGCAACCCATACAATTCATTTTTATTTGACTTTAGCATTTTTGAAAAATAATCCTTCATGTGGTGCAATTTATCCTGCTGGTCAGAAGAAAAATCTTCAGGCCTGAATTCATTGTTAAGAAAATTTTCCGGCCTGGCAGATCTGTCAAATTCTATATTAATGCTTGTGCCATCAGAATACCTTAAAGAAAACATCATCGGGTCAACAGGCATGATGCTGTCTTTTGTATCTTCATTAAGCTTGTCATAAGCATACATAATGCTCTGCCGGCTGTTAAGTCGGTTTGTTGTTTTTAAAAGGGCTGCATATATGTGCTGTTCGTAAATTTCCTGTTTTTCATTATATGATATACGGATAAAAAAGTATTGAAGGCCAATAAGACCAACAATAACCAACACCATAAAATATATCAATATGGTAAATACCGCTTTTTTCATCTTATATGTTAACGCTTATGATCCTATAAAATTATATTGCACCTGCAATCTATTTTGTTTATCAAAATTACACTAAATTTTTCAGGTGAAAAAATTTAATATTTTCTTGGAAATCATTAATAAGATATTAACAACAAAATTCTTGCTACTGCGTATGAATAAATGAACAATACAAATAATTGTATAACCTAA
>JBNJGX010000115.1:5104-7453 GCA_051748025.1 Bacteroidota bacterium | reverse complement strand
TGCATGTTATGTGGTGGATGATTTTTTGGGCAGCGGGGAAAGTGTTTGCCTTCAGGGAACTTGTCACCGCCTCTGCCTGCTACCTGCCAGCCGGCAGGCTGGTCTCCCACCGGCTATGCCTGTTTTTGTTAAACTGCAGAACAGGAGCTTCTCCCGTCGCTCTGCCTGCAGTGCAAAAAACAAGGCATAGCCGGTGGGAGGATATCCGGCGCCGGCGGGCTGCGAAGGGAAAAAAACTTCTTCGATGATATTGACATATAATTTATATATTTAATTTATTTTATTATTCTTAATATTAGCCGTTGCTAACGGTTATTAACCGTTATTAACCGTTAGCAACGATTTTGTTATTGATAATCAGAATTTAACAATTTAACATAAGATTTATTATTTTGAATGATTTTTATGGTTAGGTAAATTAAATACCATTACATATACATTATTAACTTATTAATTAATTCTAACCAAAAAATAAATATAAAAACGTATTTAATATGTTAAAAACCATTGTTAACTACATTCCAGGATGTTGGATCTCTTGCCTGTCTCCGTTTGTCCCTGTCTGCCCACCTGGAATGTGTGTGTTAGGCTGTAAAAAACCGAATAGGGTGTATCCCCTTAGTATTTTTCTTTGCTGGTTGCTATACCCTGCGCGAGGTGGGAGGCTGACAGCCCGTGTGCTGCGATGGTCAGATGCTGTGTAAGGGCAGGAGCGACAAGGGGAGCTCCCTGTCCTTACATTACAGCACCACCAGAGCAGCATACGGCTATAAGCCGCCAGCCTGCCTTCCGATGAAACTATGCATGGCTGGCAGGTACACCGACCCTGAATTTCGTTATTCGCTTAGCGAATCACTCGCTAAGCGAATAACGAATAATTCAGGGGCGCGCCCAAAAAAATGATATAAACCGATCAAAAATGCAATGGATTTTTTATCTTTGTTGCTTTTAAAATATAAGCTGTACATTACAGTCAGACACTAAACAATATGTCGAAACCATTAATATTGATATCAAATGATGACGGGCCTGATGCACGGGGATTGCATAGCCTTATTGAAGTGGCAAAAGCATTCGGGAGATTGATCGTTGTTGTTTCAGAAGAGGGGCAAAGCGGAAAGTCCCACAGCATAACGGTAAAGCATCCATTACGGATCCGTGAGGTGCCACGTGATGATGATATAAAGTTTTATGTTGTAACAGGTACACCGGTTGATTGCCTGAAAATTGCACTGGACCAGATACTTGATGAAAAACCTGATATGGTGCTTTCCGGTATCAATCACGGTTCAAATGCTGCTATTTCTGTTATGTATTCAGGTACCATGGGTGTGGTGCTTGAGGCCGGAATTCACAGGATCCCCGCTGCGGGTTTTTCATTGTGTAACCATGCGCCGGATGCTGATTTTACGCTGTCGGAAAAGGTGGTACGCATGGTTGTGGAAAAATTGTCAGAAACCTCATTGCCCGATATGGTGGTACTGAATGTAAATATCCCGGATATCGACCCCAAAGATTTTAAAGGCATTGAAGTATGCCGGCAAACTTTTGGCGTATGGCAGGGGGAGTTTGAAAAACGCGTTGACCCTGTTGGTTTGCCATATTACTGGCTTACCGGTTATTTTGAAAACAACGAAGATGGTACGCCAAATACTGATGAATATGTGCTGAAACGAAATAAAGCGTCTGTTGTCCCTGTTAAACCTGATTTGACGGATTATCACAGTTTGCAGGTAATGTCTGAATGGTCATTTAATTAGTGTCCGTCCATAATGTCCGATTTCTGCGTTATGTTCGTTTTTTATCGCAGTCATTTACGAAAGTAAACTCCTGACGATTAAAAACTTCACAAGCCTTGAACTCGAACATTATGAACCAGACACTGACTTTATAGATAAACACTAATTAATAAAGAAGCAAATGAGCGAAAAAGAAAGTAACCCAAAAAAGAAATTCAATAAAGTGTGGATAGGCTTGTTAACCGGCATAATTTTGCCGGTAATTGCTGTGTATATATTTTATCAGATAAAAGCAAGGCCGGGAATTGATGTTGTAACTTATGTTAATTATCTTGTTGAAATTGGCACATTTTTGCCTGTTTTCAGTCTTGCAACGGTAACCAACCTGCTGCCATTTTACCTGTTTAATTCCCTGAATTACCTGTATTCAAGCCGTGGTGTGGTTATTGCTGTCTTTTTATATGTGATATTGGTGGTCATTGTGAAATTTGCCTGATACAGCCTAATCCGGATAAAGCGGAAATAACAAATTACAAATAATATCCAAATTTCAATAGAAAAAATTCCAAACAAACCCGAAACCCGAAACCCGAAACCCGAAACCCGAAAC
>JBNJGX010000115.1:0-5004 GCA_051748025.1 Bacteroidota bacterium | reverse complement strand
CGAAACACGGAACACGAAACCCGAAACACGGAACACGGAACACGAAACATTAAAAACACTATGAAGTATTATATAATTGCCGGAGAAGCATCGGGAGACCTGCACGGTTCAAACCTCATAAAAGGATTAAATGAAACGGATCCGGAGGCTGAGGTAATGGCATGGGGTGGTGAAAAAATGCAGGCGGCTGGTGCACATTTGCGCAAACATTATGAAAATCTGGCCATTATGGGTTTTGTTGAGGTTTTATCGCATCTCGGCACGATAAGGCGGAATTTCAAATATGCCAAAAATGACATCACAAATTTCCGTCCGGATGTTTTAATAACCATTGATTTTCCCGGATTCAACCTTCGCATGGCAGAATGGGCCCATAAAAAAGGCATTACAACATTTCATTATATATCGCCGAATCTATGGGCATGGAAAAAGAACCGGGTTCATAAGATCCGTAAACACATTGATAAGCTTTTTGTGATCCTTCCATTTGAGCCTGATTTTTACAGTGAATATGATCTGGCTGTTGATTACGAGGGGCATCCTTTGCTTGATGCTGTTGATCAATTCAAACCGGTTTCGTCAGGCACATTCAGGAAGAAGTATAAGCTGGGTGACAAACCCATTGTGGCCATTTTGCCGGGCAGCCGTAAGCAGGAGATTTCCAGGATGCTTCCGCTGATGACTGAAGTTGCCGCCAGGCATCCCGAATATGAATACCTTGTAGCCGGGGCACCGGGTATCAGTGCGGCGTATTACCGGCAGTTTATTTCCGGCAATGAACATGTGACGTTGATACACAATGCCACATATGATATTTTGCATCATGCTGTTGCCGGTATGATAACCAGTGGTACTGCAACACTTGAAGCAGCCTTGTTTGATGTGCCGCAGGTGGTTTGTTATAAAACCAACCCTGTTTCATACAACATAGCACGTATGGTGGTTAAAGTCCGGCGGATCAGCCTCGTTAACCTGATTATGCAGGCAGATGTGGTGACAGAACTTATTCAGCATTATATGGATTTGCAAAACCTCAATCAGGCATTTACAGCTATTTTACCAGGCAGCGAAAAGCATAAAACCATCCTTGAAGCATATAAAACACTCAGAAAAAAACTGGGCGAAAAAGGAGTGTCAAAACGTATTGCACAAAAAATGTACGAATATTTACAATGAAGATATTTGTCAGATTATATATTGTTTTAACTTTTATATTAATCAGCAGCTTTGCAATTACTGCACAGGATTTGCGTGTGTCATTGTTTTACCGGGAACAGGCTGATAACTTTATTGTTACTACACAAACCAAAGGATGCAATCTTTTTGTTGATGATTCTTTGGTGGTACAATTGCCGGCATTGCATAACCTCACAATTGGTAAATCCGGCAGCCTTGTTGAAGTACAGATTGACAGTCTGAAGTATACAGGCACCCGGATACGTGTGTTAAATGACAGTACAGAATCCGGATTTTTTATCAATATGGCAGATACAAGTAAAAAAGCGAGGGCTTATACCGGCAAACTTGAGTTTTATAATGATGCCGGTGTTTTGCGCGCCATCAATATTGTTCCGCTGGAAAGTTATGTTGCAGCCACGGTAGAAGCAGAAGGGGGGTATAATGCCCATCCGGAGTTTTACAAGACCCAGGCGGTGATTTGCCGGACATATGCCCTCCGTAACCTTGATAATCATGAGGCAGAAGGATTTCAGTTGTGTGACGGGGTTCATTGCCAGGTATATCCTTTCAAAGCCATGGATAATGATATCATTCAAGCCGTGGAGAAAACAAAGGGAAAAGTCATTGTTGACAGCAGTTTTCATTTAATAAATGCCGTGTATCATTCTAACAGCGGGGGGATCACTGCCAATTCAAAAGATGTATGGTCATCGCAGTTGCCATATTTGGTATCGGTGGAGGATACTTTTAGTCTTGCTGGTAAACATGCAGACTGGCAACGGCGTATCAGCATGACAGAGTGGCGTATTTTTCTTGAGAACAAAGGATTGAATACAGAAAATATGAAAGATGAAGTTCTCAAGCGTAAACTTGAATCCCGCATTGCAGCAATGGAATTTGGTTCCGTGAGCATTCCGGTAAAGGAAATTCGCCATTACTTTTCCCTCAAATCGGCTTATTTTGATGTGGATGTTGAGGGAGATGAGGTAGTGTTGTCAGGCAGGGGGTATGGTCACGGCGTTGGTCTCAGCCAGGAAGGAGCCATGCGCATGGCAGAAAATGGGTTTGGACATGAGGACATCATAGAGCATTATTATTCCGGCACCATGGTTGTTAATCTGAAATTACTGAATATTTTTAAAGGCCTTGGGAAAATCGGGGAGGAGTGAAGGTTTTTGTGTTTCGTCCCTTCGACTTCGCTCACTTCGACTTCGCTCAGTGCACCGCAATACGGCGCAGGGCGGCGGTTTCGTGTTGAAATATCCGCCAGGGTTGTGGGTGCATTTCAGGAGTAGATTTTTATAATGGTTTTTTTGGTATTCGTTCTTCTCCTGGCTCTGATGGATAACAAGATTTTATGTTTTGGTTAACTTCTGAGGCAGCAGATTTATTGGTATCGCAAAATTCGATACTTTCAACACAGCATTTTGGTGGATATTTTCCCTGTTTTTTTAATTTTCCAGGAATTTAAAAATAATGCCTTAAAATGGTAGTTGAACCAAAAATGTATTGTAGATAGTATTTATTATGAGGCTTAAACTTATATAAAAACAGGCTTTATCCTGAAGTTTTTATGCTTCTCTCAAAAAGTTTCATTCCTTTTTCCTGACGGCAAGTATGACTTGGATATAAGGTGTTTACGCAAATTTTCCTTTTTTATTTTTGCATTTCTCTGAAAAATTGCTACATTTACTTCGTAAAGCGCGCAGCTAAGGTTACGTATATATACATTGACAAACCGTTTAACCCGGCTAAAGCTTTACAACTAAGGCCAGAACCTTGTTTATTGCATATTTTAAGATGTTAGGTTTATATGCGGTTACTGTGCAGGCACTGAAAACATAATGCTAAAATGAAACATTTAGAATCAGACACCAAAAAGATTGCTCTGCTTGGAGAACAAAACGAGGAAGAAAATTTTGATTTCAGGATTTTTCTGAAAGGACAAGATAAGAAAAGGGTAGATCGTATTGTTCATCGATTGGATGCAGAAATAAGATCGCAGATTGATTGTCAAAAATGCGGCAATTGTTGCAAAATTTTCCGGCCATGTGTAACTGACAGGGAAATAGACAAATTATCAAAGCTGGCAAAACATTCCCGGCATGATTTCGAAAAACATTATGTGGAAATTGATAATTTTGACAATGTCAAGTATTTAAAAGACACCCCATGTATATTTCTGAATGGGAATAGTTGTTCAATTTATAAGGATATGCCTGAGGATTGCAAATCATACCCACATACACACAAACCTGGTTTTATTTCCAGAACTTTAGGTTTGATCGATGATTACGGAATTTGCCCGATTGTTTTTAATGTATTTGAAAGGCTCAAACTGGAATTGGGATATAAATGATACTATGAAAAACCGGTTGTTTCCCTAATATTTTTCATTGATTAGAAAGCCAGTTATCATTAACCTATTGTCAAATTACATCCTATCAGGATATTTAGAAAATTACTATATCCAAATTTATTTTCATTCTTTATTTCAAATCTATGTGTCCTACTGTGGTTCAAAAAAAAAGAATATCAGGTTGGAACCACATAGAAACAGTAGCACACATATTTCACATAGGGTTTAAAAAACAACAATAAGGTAATTTGGGTAATTTTCCGGTTACTCATATTAAATTATTTATTGAGTTTATAAACAGGTGGACTCTTCTCATGCAGGGCACAAACATCTACTCAATCACCATACAGAAGTTAAATTTGGAATTTAATGTGTAAAGCATTAAATTGGCAATATCTTAAAATAAAAAGCCGGTATGGCTTTTACAAGAAAAGAGTGCTGCTAACCATCTTTGACAATAAATGATAAAAAAACAATACATAATCGTATTCCTGATTTTGATCAACAGTATGACATTATCAGGTCAAAATAAAATAGAATTACATGCAGGAGTTTGCAAAAATTATTTTCATGACTATATGTCAAATGATGGACATTATCAATCTTCATATAACCCGTCCTGTATTGGTTATTCATTTGGTGTTGGGATTGAAAACATTAAAGTTGATTCATTGACAATGCGTTTTACCTTAAGTTATGATATATATACCGGAGAAATAGAAGTCAATGATGGGGGGTTAGGAAGTGGTCATACTACAACTGGAACTATTAACAAATCTGTAATTTCCATCGGGGTTTACCCATTGAATTTTAAAATCTTAAAAAAAATAGACCTGAATTTTGGATGTGAAATTTCAGGACTGGTTTATGAGAATAATACTGGGACAATTAGTGGTTGGTCAATGGGACAACCCTATAATGTTTGGAGTTATGATTTAGAGGATAGATACGATAGATTTAGCAGTTTGGTACATTTTGGATTAAAATCCAGGGTTGCTTATGATATAGAAATTGCAGAAAATTTATTGATTTTTCCACAATACGCATTTTATTATGGCATATCTTCTGAGTTTAAAGAGTTTCCGGAAGCCACCAAATCAATACGACATTATTTTTGCATCGGATTACAGCGAACACTAAAATAAATGTGCGTAATTTGTTCCCCATCCTGTTAATAATTAGAGTGTGTCCATAAAGTAGAACATTTATCTATAATTGAATAATGGTAGCTAATTAGTCCGAAGACCGAAGACCGGAGCGATGTGCTGCGCTGTATGGAGCTTGCCGAGATGAGCGAAGTCGAAGGGTCGGAAGTAAAGCATACACTTTAAAGTGAAAATTAATTAATGTTTGTCAATACAGTCAGTGTCCTGTTTTGTGCACCACCTATACACACCAAAAAACACCTTTTGATAATCAATGATTTATGCTTTAAAAACTTGGGATTTGGGTGACCCGTCTTTTAA
>JBNJGX010000114.1:0-7455 GCA_051748025.1 Bacteroidota bacterium | reverse complement strand
CAGATGTTGTCAAATTGATCAGTGCACTGTGCGACACGAGCCATTGAGAAAAGTCGGTTAATATCATAATACCTTTTTCAATTAATAGAAGACCCCTAAAGATAAAAACAACCTGTAAATAAAAAAACCGCCCTGTATCGGCAGTTTTAAGAGCGGGAAACGGGGATCGAACCCGCGACCCTCAGCTTGGGAAGCTGATGCTCTACCACTGAGCTACTCCCGCATGTTTAAATGCAAAAATACAAATTAATTTTTCAATTTCAGCAATTTTTACAACTAAAGTAATAGAGTGGTGTAAAAAAAGTCACTCAAAATTAAAACAAGTACTAATTTATAAAACTATTGATTATGAAGAATGCATTAAAAATGTTTGCTTTTTTTACTGTGATTGCAATTGTATTAACTGGTTGTAATAAAGAAGAAGAAGAGCTTTTGGCTCCTGAAATGGGAGAAACCAAAATTATGTACATCACTGATAATTCTGCCACATTAAAAGCAGAACTGACCGATGAAGGTGATGAAAATGTGACAGATAACGGCGTATGCTGGAGCACCAGTTCTGAACCCACAATTAATGATGATGCTGTGGAAGCCAGTGATTACGAGGATTTTTTCACTGCAGAACTGGAAGATTTAACTGAGGGCACAGAGTATTATGCCAGAGGCTATGCCACAAGTGACGCCGGCACTTCATACGGTGAGGAAATTACTTTTTCAACCACTACTCCCGTAGAGGATATAGATGGGAATTCATACCCCACGGTACAAATTGGAGACCAGATATGGATGGCTGAAAACCTCAAAACTACCACCTATAATGACGGGTCTTCGATTACGCATGTTTCTGATGAGGATACATGGTCAGATCTCACCACTGCTGCCTATTGTTGGTGGGAAAATGATGATGCCGAAGCAGATGATCACTGGGGTGCATATTATAATTATTATACTGTAGCGACTGGTAATCTGGCTCCCGAAGGCTGGCATGTTCCAACTGAAGAAGAATGGAATGCCCTGGATGATTTTATTGATGGAGATGCAGACAAATTGAAACATACAGGAAGCTCAACATTTGGTGACAATAACCAAACAAATTTCAATGCTTATATGGCAGGATACCGGGGTGGCGGCAACGGTGTATTTGCACGTCGTAGTGAATGGACATTATTCTGGATAGCAGGAGATGAGCCTTCAGAAACAAATACCTATGCTGATGTCAAATTTCTGGAAGATGGATCAATATCGGTTCAGGATGATCAATTTAGTATGCAGACGGGAGCTTCCATCCGCTGCATAAAAGACTAAGTGTGTACATAAGTTGATTCAGGGGTCTGATTTCAAACTGAAATACATACTCGAACACAGCAGAAACTCAAAACAACAAAGGCGAAACATCTGTAATCAACAGTGTTTCGCCTTTTTCTATGTATAATTCCCAGATACGGTTAAGCTTAATGGATTTATCCTTATGGTTATGGCGTGTTATTTTACAATGATTGCAAAAATTAACTTTCATTGTTGCATGCCCATAAAGCCTCCATGCGTTCTGATTTCAATTATCAATGATTTAACATCAGCATATGTTTGATTTTTTTTAAACATGTCCATATTTGTGGTAATTTTGGCATGATTTTTAAACATTATTATCTTCATTATTGGTCTGCTTTTTTCATGGCCGGAGAATATGGATGAAAGTGGAAAACATAAATTTATTAGCTGATATGTCACAACCAAAGAAATCAAAATTTACATTACATTTTTTACTGATAATAGCGGTATTATTTATCCCTGGCTCAACATTGTTTGCACAATACGGGACATTCAATGCTGAAGAACGGGAAATAAAGCAATATCCTGTTTATGATACCTATGTTGATATAATCATAAAATACAATGAAGGGAAACCGTTTACTGAAGTCACACAGGAGTTGGACAGCCTTGCTACAGTAAGCTTAAACAATGCAGATGATTTGCAGTTTCTGTTTTTGAAAAATGAGGTTGCCAATTTGTACAGTCATCAAAGTCAGTTTTATAAGGCCTATGATGTGGTTAAAAACAGTATGGAACGCTTTAGTGCCTCCAATGATACCATGCATATTGAGTATTTCGCTTCACTTCGGGTAATGCGCTCAAGTCTGAACAGCATCAGGAGCTTACCTGATAATGCTGATATGAAAGCCCCTGCAGAAGAAGACTTATTTCAGTCACAATTTGCTGTGCTTGATGCCATTGATGAAACCGGTGAACCATTACGCAATACACTTGCAGATTATGGACTAATGCTATTCAGACAAGGTAAAACCACAGCGGCCATACAGGCCATGTACAGAACAAGAAACCTTTCCCTTGAGGCTGATGACCTTGCCAGCCTTGCTGTAGCCGATTACAGCATGATAACAAATATGCCGGAATCCTATGATTTGCTAAAAACCCAAAATAAAGTTTTAAAAGCTGACATTGAATTGTTTGAAGCCAAGGAAAGTTCCATTCCTGTTAAATTATACAACGCATATTTTAATACCCTCGTGGGATCAAATTATTACGATTATTTTGATGATCTTGACAGTGCCATTGTTTATACTGAGAAAGCCCTTTCTTTGCTTGAATCGTTAAAGTATCCAACCCATAGTATTAAAGCGGCATCTCACGGTAATCTGGCAAGGTATTATGCTGAAAAAGGTGATACGAGCCGGTTATGGTCAAACCTCAACAAAACCCGTCATCTGGCAGAAACACAATCCATGTCAGCCAACAACCGTGCTTTTGCTTATGTGCTTATATCAGAAGCGGTTTTACCTTATGACCTGGATTCTGCTTTTTCGTACCTAACAGTGCTGGATACATTAACAGGTAAAAAATATTTTGATAATGAGATCACAGAATTAAAAGCAAAGGCACATTTGCAGGCAAACAATATCAGCCGGACCAAATCCTTAATCTTATCCGTATTTGATAATTATGAAGATGTTGAAGGGTTTCAGGTGCCATTCATATCCACAGACATTGATTATCTTTATCAACTGTCTTTATTGCGATTGCTTGAAAAATCATATTTACGCACATATCATAAAAGCGAAGCAAATTGTACCCCGGCAATTGTCAAATTAATCACACGCCAGAATTCACTTTTTCAGAAAATAGTAACTGAAAATGTTTTTGGATACGAGGGCACAAGCCTGTCCCGTATTTATGATGATTTTCTTGACAGGGCCTTGCCATATTTGTTTGAACTGGATGATAAAAAGTATTACGGGGAAACCATTGAGCTGTTATTGTCATCAAAAGCCATTCACCTTAACAACCTGATGGCAAAGAAAAAGTTTCAATCAATGCTGGAAAACGATACCACTTTGTTTTCTCAATTGCTAAAAAGCTCGCAACAAATTCAAAAATTACGCAATAAACTGGCATCAACCCACAAGTCAAATGATAAAGAAAACCATCAATTACAAACAGAGCTTAACAGTCACCTGATAGAAAACCTGATTCTCAGATACGAAGCAGAAGAAAAAATCAAAGGCAGTGATATAAAGGTTTTTGAAGACAATTATGCGCTGGCTTCCCGGACTGATATACAGGCTCAGTTAGAAACTGACGAAGCATTGATCGAATATTTTGTGCTGGATGACTGCTGGGGACAAATACTGGTATTACCGGACACATCACTGATCTTTTATCACAAAGGTGATAGTTTAACTCATAAAATAAGAGAAGAGCAATATGCCATTATGACCGGAAGAGAAACCACAAATTTAGGGGACATTCTTTTCAGGGAAATAAATCCTCATCTTAAAGGTGTAAAAAAACTGGTTGTCATTCCTGATGATAATTTGAATTATATCCCTTTTGAGAGCATGGCATTTAATGAGAGAATGTTAATTGAAGACTATGCCATTTCATATTCCTACTCATCTTCCCTGGTGCATAAGCTGCGTAAAAACCGGGATTTTACGCCCCCTAAAAACTTGCTTGCTATAGCCCCGTTATTTAATAATGATATAAATCAAAACAATAAGCTATACACATCAAGATATTGGGGCAATAAAAACATTGAGCCACTACCATACAGCAAGGAAGAAGTAAGCGGGATCAAGCCGGTAATGCAAAATATGCTTGATTCTGTAAATCTTATTACGGGGTTGAATGCAACGATCCCAAATGTTAAAAAGCAAATCTCACGTTATGACATAATTCATTTTGCCAGTCATGGTGTGGTTAATTCTGAGTATCCGGAGCGTTCTGGCTTGTTTTTGTTCGCTGATGATACCCTTGAAAATAATACGCAAGACAATATAGGCCTTTTTAGCCTGGGTAATTTTTTTAACATGCAAATGGATGCAGAGCTTTTGGTACTTAGTTCATGTAACAGTGGAAAAGGCAGTTACCAGGAAGGTGAAGGTGTTATTGCTTTGCCAAGGGGCGGGATTCTCGCAGGTGTGCCTCGTGTATTGGCTTCTTTATGGAAAATCCATGATGAGCGGACAAAAGATTTCATGTTTTTATTTTACAAACACCTGGCAGAAGGGAATACATACAGACAGGCTTTGCGCCTTGCTAAATTAGATGCTATCAAAGCAGGTTTTCTTACCAAAAACTGGGCTGGCTTTGTTTTGATCGGGGGTTAAAACAATTAAAATCTGAAAATATAAATGATGTTGCCATAGAAAATAAGTTACTAATCTGTCATAAAGGTTTCTGTAAATAACGGTTAATAACGGTTGAAATCGGTTGGTTATGATGCTCCCGGAATTAGAGGGGTCAGGTGTTAGGATTGAGATGTTAGGTTATGAGTAATCTTCAACATAACCTAACCCCTAAATCCTAATAATCGCATCCGTTCGAAAGAAACCGTTCTTATATTAACCAATGTTAACTGATTAGTTACGAAAATAATATACCGCAAAATTTCTGTTTGGAATAACCATGAATATATAGCTTTTAGCATTATCAAAAACGGGTGTTCACACGGTCATTGTGTTAGATCAAATACCACATGGTAAGAGGTGCATGCCCCCGTTGGTATAGTTCTGATTAAAAATAATAATAATTATTGTTTCAGGTCAGATTGAAGGTCTTCCAGGGCAGATTCAATATTCCGGCCTGCCATTTTTTTAATTGCAAAAGCCCTGATGCGTCCAAGCGGCCACTCATAGTATATACTGTCATAAAGGTACCAGATAAGCTCTGTTTTTCCCGTTTCTTTCTGAATAATATGGAGATCAGATAAAACACGCCCGGCGTTTTCGTCAAAAACAATTTCAAGGCAAATCAAGCTGTCCTGATGCAATGACAGTATTTCCATATAGCCCTTCCCCGCTTCAGGATGTTCCCATTCCAGCCTCTGTCCGGGGCCTGGTTTCCCAGCTATATTGGTTTCCATATTAGTATCCTGCCAGGGAAACCAGTGTTCCCAGCCTGAAAATCCCGATATTTGTGTGTACAAACTATCAGCGGTGGTAGTGTAAATCCGGGATTTGGCTAATTCCAATTTTCCCGGTAATATGGCTGTCCATAATAAAACTAGTATGGTGACAATTATCAGCCCGTAAAATGTTTTCTTAAGGGTATGCATTGGCCAGTATTATTTACTTAAACGCTTTATAAGGGATGCATGCTCAGGGAAAAGCCCTGCCAGCTTTTGTCCCTCTGCCATTTCAAAATCATTAAAATTAAACCCGGGAGACACTGTACACCCGGTAAGTGCAAAAGCACCGGATTTATGCGACAACTCAGCCGAAAACCAGGTATTACCGGGGACTAAAATACATGGAAAAGCCTGCTTACTGTGTACACCTAACACTTTGTGGGTATATTCTCCTTCAGGCGTAAAACAATGCAGATATACATCCGCAGAGCCATCACAATAATGCCACAATTCATCTGATTTAATCCGGTGAAAAGCTGAATAATCATTGTCTTCCAGCAAATACATCATGGATGTACATAGTGATCGTTTTTCCTTTTTTGATGATGGATATAAAGTTTCATTTGAGCGGTATATTTCACGGAACCAACCTCCTTCGGGATGCGCCTCCATCCCATAATGCATTTTCCAGAATTCGGGGTTTTGCATGCTATGCTTTTTTATAATGATCAAATCAAATACAGCGCACAAAGGTAAAAAAATTAGATGATTGATTGATTACGAGAATTCATATAATCTCAATTATTTTCACATCAGGTGATTGCCGCAAACGTGCGGTTAAATTGTCTGCAAGCTGTTCCCTGACGCCTATCAACATTTTACAATCTGTCGTGAATTCACGTTCACTCACCTCAAGGTTTAATTCATGTACCAATTTGTTAATTTTATCCATCACAGCATAATCAAACTGTATGCGCATGTATTGTCTGCATACGGATTTTATGATGTCAGCATTGTTTAAAGCCTCAAATGCCGCTGACTTGTATGCATTGATCAGACCAGGAATACCAAGTTTTGTGCCACCAAAATACCTGACCACCACCACCAACACATTGGTAAGATCAAAAGACCGGATTTGCCCGAGCACCGGGTCTCCTGAAGAGTGCGCCGGCTCTCCATCATCATTGGCCCGGGATATGGATTTATCTGCCCCAAGCATGTAGGCATAAACATGATGGTTTGCATTGTAATGCCCTTTACGCAATTTTTCCAGTTTTTCTTTTATGTCAGATTCATCTTTTACGGGATATGCAAATGACAAAAATTTACTGCCTTTATCTTTAAAATATCCTTCAGATGCAGCACGGATACTCAAATATGTATCATCAATCTCAGTCATATTATTTGGTGATGTACAAAATACCTATTGAGATCAGGCAGATAATAAGCCCTGCCCAGTTAAGCCTGCTTAGCCTTTCTTTGAAAAAGACATACCCGATAAATGCAGAAAGGCTTACTATCCCGATGTTATTAATACCAAAGATCACGGAACTGTCAAAAATCTCTGAATTAAGCGCCCGGATCAGAAAATAAATGGATCCGTAATTAGCAATACCAAGACCTGCCCCGAGAAGCAAAAGACGAAAGTTTTTAAAATATTTAAAATACCGGGGCATAAATCCCATAATTATCATCCCTGACAAAAATGAGATACTAAACAAAAGGCTTGTAAACATTGATGAGAGATCATTACTGACATAAGCAGCCTGTGCATATTTCACAAGGGAATCTACAATGCCCATCCCGGCAAACAAAACGAGAGGTACCCAGAACTGTTTATTGAACTTTCCGTTTTCCTGTTTTTTAAACACTGCCATTACAAGGCCACCAAGCGCCAGAATCATCCCAATGACTTTTATGTAAGGCAATGCTTCTTTATAATATATGATCGAAAACAAAATCGGAATGACCACTGACATTTTGCTGGCAAGCGTTGTAATGGACATTCCACTGTATATAGAGGAATAGCCGATGACAAAAAACATCAGGATAAACAACACACCTATCAAAATAGCTACAGGCGCCCATGC
>JBNJGX010000113.1:0-7495 GCA_051748025.1 Bacteroidota bacterium | reverse complement strand
ATGGAAAACAAATCACAGGTTTCGATCCGTTGGGGACAAATGTGCATCAGCCCTCATCATCCTGATTATTTCAAATTCAAAATCCTGAATACCATTTTTGGCGGATATTTTGGATCAAGACTGATGCAAAACATACGGGAAGATAAAGCCTATACCTATGGGATAAGTTCATCAATTCAACCCTCAAGTTATGGGAGCGAATTCAGAATTTCAACCGATGTTGGCAGAGAATACCTGAACGACACGCTCAAGCAGATTGAAAAAGAAGCGGATACATTACGGACAGAAAAAATACCGGAAACAGAAATAAAACTAATAAAAAACTATATGGCCGGTGAACTTCTGAGTGCTTTCGACGGCCCTTTTAAACATGCATCACTTTACCAGTATCTCATAGAAATGAACCTGGATTTTGATTATTATTCCCGTTTCCTCGAAAACATAAAAAACACCACCCCTGAAGACATGCTGGTAACAGCCCAGCACTATTTGAATCTGAAAGATTTACATAAAGTAACCGTTGGTTCAATCCGGGAAGAGTTCCCGTCTATGGAATGAATGTAAAACACCAGTTTTTACCGGCCCTGTTGTGTTGTGACAACAAATTTTTCTTTGTGTTTTGTTCCCTTGTTCCCACTTAGAATTAAAAAATACATCCCCGCATTCATGCTGATATCTGAAAGGGTAAGTGTATTGGGTCTCAAGCTGTGCTTTAAACTTATCAAATGTCCCAATTCATTGTAAATCCTACAGGTAAACAGCTCGTTCGGTTCTCCGGTAAATTTTATTGTTGCCTTATCTGTAACAGGATTGGGATAAATATGACAAAACGCCTGTGTGTGTTTTTCACTTGGAACAAAGAATGACCCGTCAAAAAGATCGTCCAGGTAATAACGCGTTGAATCATGTGTATAGGCTGGAGAATCATTACGGTATGCACTGATGTTTATGTATCGCTGATCAGGCACAAACTGCATAAACTGAATGTTGCCCGATATACCGGAATTGTCCCGCATAATTGACCAGTTTGCTTCTGTGCTAATGTCTTCGCCGGCGCCGATAGCACTGGCAACAGCATTATAACGGAAACAATAATTCTGCTCATCATTTCTTTTTATCTGGCTGTTAGCCACATACAAATTATCACCTGGTATGTCATCATCATACGCATTGGTCCGGTTAACAATTTTTGGATCGGTGGGTGTGATAGCTGAAACAAGTGCGGTTAGGCTGTCCACACCTGAATCAGCAGAAGCCAGGCATGAAATGAGATATCCATCAGCGTATCCTTGTGCATTGGATTCTATGGCAGCCCTGAGATCATTTGTGTTATGTTGCCCATCACTGTTATAATCTGACATTTCAAGGGCATCACGCAATGTAAACCATACCGGTTGATATGCCTGGTTTACCTGTGCCTGCTGCCCTGAAAAATCACTCATCATGTTCTGAAACGCTGCCAGGCCATTTGTATTGACACCCGACAATGCGCCTATCTGTCCAGCAAAGCCAATCATCACCCAGTTTTGTTCATCTGACTCTGATGGAATATGTGCTACCATAACCTGGTTTTCCGTGATAGAGCTGTTGACTGTCCAGTCAAGGTGCCGCGATATGACAGACTCTCCTGAAAGAGTGGTGTTTACAGTAGCATCTCCCCAGCTCATCAATGCAGAACATGCCGTTCCGAAATCAAGATGTTTAAAGCTTGAAAAACCCTGCAAATCCAAAAAAGAATTGGCCACCAGGATATCCCGGTAATCAATGCCTGCCGTATCAATACCTGCATCAGCAACTCCATCAATAACTCCCTCTGCTTCGGTAACATATTTGTTCGCAATGGAAATATGCTGTCCTGCCGCCACCACTTCCTTGGCGGATGACATGTATGAACCAAACTGCGGTATCAGGTAATTGCTTAACAGATCAGACATCTGGTCAGCAAGCAAATATCCCTGTGCATATCCCCTTTCATAATGGTTACCCCACACCTGTACAACAGTCAGGTTATCGTCTTCCGAGATAATCACACCATTGACATCTTCCTGGGCATTTAAAAGGTAATTTATGCCCCATATAAATAAAACAATAAAAACAACCTGCTTCATAATGTCTTTTTATTATATTGGTTTAAAATTCACAATATAATAATATTTTTAATGCCACAGGTTATTTTTAACAGCATAATTATTATGGCAGCGCAAAAAATGGCAATGGCCGGCAGCAGGATATTCAAGCCTCACGTCAGGCAGGCGGCGCCGGCTGACTGACAGAATACGCATCACACAAAATATTTATATGTACTATGCCATTGAATCATCACCTGTCGCTCACCGGGACATCGCTTCAGCAAACCGGCGGCCATATGCTTTCAGTGTTTCTATATTCTCATCATTTGGCCTGAATTTCATGGCAAGAGGCTCTATGGGTGTTTTAAGTTTGAGTTCAGACAACACAGATTGCATGATTTTTACGCCTTCGCCGCTCCATCCATATGAACCAAAAGCAGCAGCCGTTTTTGATTTATCACGGATGGGATTTATAACAGCAAACATCCGGTACACAGGCAGCAAAATATTTTGATTTATGGTAGGACAGCCAATAAGCAATGCATCAGCCTGCACAATTTTACTGTCAAGGTCCCCCGGTAAAATATGTTCAATATCAAGAAGTTCTGTTTCAATACCACTTTCTTTGATCCCTTCAGCAATGTATTCGGCCATTTCCCTGGTATATCCGTATGCTGACACAAAAGTGATCAATGCTTTTGGCTTGTCGTGTGTGGTATTATCAAGGTATTCGCGGGCATATGAAGCTGATTTATCCACTTTCTCTTTCCAGTTATCCCGCAGTATCGGGCCATGACCCGGTGCAATTATATTGATGTCCAGATCCCTGATCTTATCAATGGCTTTAAGCATAAATTTACTGAAAGGCCGAAGAATTACATCAAAATAATATTTAAAAGCATCATCATAAGCCTGCTGGTCAACTTTGCTGTCAATCATTTCATCCGAACAATAATGTGCACCAAAAGAATCACAGGTAAACAATATTTTGTCATCCTCAAGCCAGGTGTACATGGTGTCGGGCCAATGCAAATTTGGCGCCCCGATAAACCTCAAGGTTTTATTGCCCAGGTCAAGTGTATCGCCGTTTTTTACAGTTTTATACCGGAATGGAGCCCCCACAATCTCATTGAGATATTTGATGGCTTGCCCCGTCCCTACCACAGTGGCATTGGGCGCCAATTCAAGCAGGTGTTTCAGGCTTCCTGAATGATCCGGTTCAGTGTGGTTTAGCACAATGTATTCAATCTCAGCTGGATCAACAAGTTGTTTAATCTTATCTTTATATACAGGCCAGAATTTTTCCTTGGCTGTTTCAACCAGGGTTTTCTTGTCTGCATTGATAAAATAGGCATTGTAAGTGGTCCCGTATTCGGTTTCCATTACAACATCAAAAGTTACAATATCACGGTCGAGTACACCAACCCAGCTTACATCTTCTGTTAATTTAATGATCTTTTTATCTTCCATGGTCTTTTATTTATTTTTCCTTGAAACAAACAATTCAAATATTTGTTTATCCCCACAAAGCCATTAGAAAAATCCATCAGCATAGTTATCCCTTAAACCTTGCAGATACACAAACACGGAACACGCAAACATTCCATCAGCCGGGATATTACAACATGCCTTTAAAATCAGATTTCAATTGTGTCTGGTAATCACCAATCACCGATGTTGCTTTCTTCAGACTGCTTAATTCAAATTCTGACAATGTTGAAGTGTTTACAGAATTTACTGGCTTTTCCCCTTCAAGCATCATACTATTTTGTACCTGTAAACGCAATGTCATTAAAAACGTATAAACTTTCAACAACTCCTGCCCGGCATGTTTGGTTATTAACTCTGATTCAGCGACTTTCACAAGTCGTTCGGGGGTATTGGCTTCATACGTATCAAGTTTCAGGCTGTATATACGGGCAAATCCGGTTACGGCCATCAGCAATTTTTTCATATCTATGTTTGCATTGCTGCTGATTGCAGGCAATTTAATATTAATAATGGTTTGAGCCATATGCTGAAAAAAGACAGCCTGATGCTTCACCTGTTCAAGAATAAAACGTTGCAAAGCATCACAATACGCCTTATGCCCGTAAACATACCTTAAATCAAAAAATATGGAAGCATCCAGCAGGCTTTGCGGATCGCTTTGGTTGATCCAAACTGAGAAGGACTTTGTCCATGCACTCAAAGGCTGGTTCCAATCGGGATTTCCGGCCATCATATTCCCTTTGCATAAATGAATTCCGGCATGATCCAGGATATGATTGACTTTTTTTCCCAGTTCAAGGAAATAATCTCGCACACCTTCTTTGTTTTGATAATCATCGTCATAAACGATGGCGTTATCCTGATCTGTCAGCAGTGTTTGTTCCCGCCTTGCTTCACTTCCCATAACAAAAAAAGCAAATCTGCACGGGGGTTCTCCAACATCTTCAATGGCCAGTTCAATTGCCCGGTTGGTTATAGCATCAATCACTGCACTTATTAACCTGGTGATATTTTTAGGATATACCCCGCCATTCAATAAAGCTTCTACCATAACCGGGATTTCAAGAAAGCGTGATTTCAGGGCTGCCTCTGTCTCACATATACTGATCTCGTTAAGCAAAACACTGATTGAATTCCCCTGCACATTGGCAAGTGTACCCTTGCTTATCACACCGCTTGCTTCGGTATGCGTATTATTAACAACAAGATGGGATACCTTGTGTTGTTTGAATTTCAAAATAACTTCAGATAAAAGCGCATCATGATTAACCGTGAGAACAGGGGCAGACATAATTTTAGAGACCGGTTCGGAGGCCGCTATATCTGATGCAACCACACGTTTTACAATATCACTGAAACTGACAAAGCCAATGATCTGCTCATCTTGTTTTACCAAAATAAAAGCTTTATTTTTCCGGCTCATCAAATTGGCTGCCTCAGCAATGCTTGTCTGTAGCGAACATGATATTACAGATTCAACAAACGCTCCCACAGGCTGATTCATCATAAGCAATGAAGCCTCGAGTTCACTGCTAAGCCGTTCTTTTGCTTTCTCCAGGCGTTGTTGTTTGCCAGGTTCTTTTGTTATGACTATAACCCTGGTCTCATTTTTGGCATAAGTTTTACTCAAAGAAATGAGCATTTCCCGGGTGGTTCCACTTTTATCACGCATTTGTGCCTGTAGTGAGATAGATTTGCCCGGCTCTTCAAGTTTTTCCAGTATTTTATCCCATGATGATAAAAACAGATCATCATATTTCATGCCGAGCACCTGTTCAGAAGTATAACCTGAAAGAGAGCAAAATGACTGATTGACATAAATCACCCGGTTGTTACTAAGCATCAGTACCCCTTCTGTAGATGCTTCTACCAGTGATTTATATTTTTCCCGTGACTGTTTTAATCCTTTTTCTGCCTCTGATCGTTTTTTTTCGATCTTCAGGCTTTGCCTAATGACATAAAGCAGCAAAAAAGCAGTAATCAGGGTAATTACCAGTGAAATCCGGATAATCCGGTTTTTTAAAGCAGCTATTTCAGCCCGCACGTCTTCCACATAAATACCTGTTCCGACAATCCATCCCCATTCAGGGAAAGCTTTTACAAAAGAAATTTTCTGAACAATTTTTGAGGTATCATCCCTCAACTGCCAGTAATAATCCAGATATCCCTCACCGGCAGAATCAACAATGTTAGCAGCTTCAACAAAAAGCTTCAAACCATTCGGGTCTTCATAATCCGACAGATCTTGACCATTCAAATCTTTACGGTATGGATGCATGATCATGGCAGGAGCGGTATCTGTTATCCAGAAATAATCTTTACCCTCATCACCATAACGCATCAGTTCAATTTTCCTGGCAGCAAGTCTTTTAGCTTCCTCTAATGAATACACAGAATCCTGATAATCATGATAATACTCATCAATAAGGCTCCAGGCTGTGTTGGTAAGTTCACCGATCATTTCCTTTTTTTCATCCATCATATTGTCTTCCACAATGGGAAGTATAAATATCCATACTGACAGAAAAAACAACAATATGGCCACTATGGCAGGTAGAATGATACCAATAAATATTTTACGCAAAGGTTTGTTTCCCATAATCGTGTATGTTAAATTCGGTATGATATCGCTTTGTTAGTCAGGGTATCTAAAATCAAAAACCCGTTTTTATTTCGCCCGTTGGCTACAGATGGGATCATCAGCAGAAAAGGTACTTTGCATCCCTGCTTTTTGCCCAAACGTTTTATGATCATCTTATCTTTCATTACACATGACATTCCCGGAATATGCTCATGCCCAAGTACAGAAACTTTACAATTGTTCTCTGCCATAAAACTGAAATGTTTTTTAAAATCATCCGGATACAAATAAAAATCCACAACCAACCCCGAGAGGTTTGGATATGCATAGTGACTCAATAAAATATTATAATTTTCTGTTTCAAGGATTTCAAATTGATTTAATTGTGAAAGGAATGCCACATCAGCTTTTCTATATTTTGGTTGTAATTCGGCATCGTCATAATCCCATAAGCGGTCACATGCAATTGATCTTTTTTCGTAATGATCAAGCTCATACCAATCAGCGGGGTAATTAAACCCGGGAGAACATTCAGGTATCTTTTTAATGGCATTATAATCATGGTTGCCGGGCACGATAATGTCACAATTCTGCCTTATGATATGTAAACATTCACTGGCGTTACGGGTATGTATATAATCATAATATTTTGGATTGTATCCTGAGATATCACCCAAACAGATGATCTTATCAGCCCCAAGCTTATGGATTTTATCAATGGCCATGCCCAGGCTTACCACATCTTCATGAATATCAGAAATAAACGCTAACTTCATGCCATACAGAATTTAACATCAGATCATACGAAAAGTATGTATGTAAATGTACAGGAATTCCCGTTACAAATCAAAAGAAATAGTACACAGACATCAGTACCCGATAATTTGATACCATTTTTGAATCTGTAACACGCCCGTATTCATCAATGTTAAGGCTACCATCATCCTCATCCGTTGTGGCATAAGCTGCAGCCGTATATTCAAACTCCCCTGCAATTCTGAATTTACCGGCATTAAAAATTATCCTGGGGGATACACGGTATAAGAAGTCAATGTTTGCACCACGCATATAATCACCATGGAGCCCGGAGTTGAAAACTGTATCGGCAATTTCATCATCGCTACCGAGGTTTTGGGAGTATCCTGCAAATAATCCGGCCTGCCATTTTTTTCCGTTGGTATGGATATCCGTCCAGACACTGAGGGTATTAACCGGTGTATAAGTCCTGTAGTCGTTATCCGGATCTACAATATCCCTGATTGCATAGCCACCGATCATTAAACCGTCGTATGCGTTCTGGGCATAAATTCCCTGCAATTTAAAGGTAACAGGTTTTGTTTTTATGCGTATGAAG
>JBNJGX010000112.1:0-7578 GCA_051748025.1 Bacteroidota bacterium | reverse complement strand
TCTCCTTTATCAGTATCCTGAATTGTATCTTTTAATTCAATATCGCCCTGATTTTGTTGATCATCAACCACAGGGGTAGTCTGTTCAACAGCAACTTGATCTTTATCAGGCTTTAATAATTGTGAGAAGCTTAATATTAGTGCAACGGCTAATATGACAACTGATGCCGCAATACCAATCATCATTTTCTTGTTTATGCTTTTCCGGGGGCTTTTTATTGTTTTGTCAGTATTTCTCTCTAAAGACATATGGCTAATTGCTGTATCTGAAGATATATCTGCCACATTGATCACTTCTTCAGCACATTGATCACATTCCCGCAGGTGATTACGCAAATATGCCGGCAATTGATGATATGTGCCGCTGTTTATGGCGTCAGCACATCTTGCAATTTGTTCCGGCGTTAAATGTTTTTGCATATATTTTAATGTGAACTAGATTCTTAGTTTATGTTTTCACTGGAATTGTTTTGCATTTCCAGCATTACACCAATTGTTTCCCTATTATGGAATCTTATGTTTTTGCCGTTTAGCCTGCGGAGCAAAATATCAATTTGTTTATTCAACCACATTCTTACAGCATCACCACTTATATTTTTGTTTTCAACCAGCAAAACCAGTTGAGCAAGCCTGTCGTTTACATCAGCCTTTGATAATTTACTTCTGTCACCCAGTATTTTTAAAGCTTCATGATCCTTAGAACCCGCATAATTTGTAACATCACGATTATGCAGCGGAATATCATAATAATATTTCAAAAACAACAAAACTTTGGCTTGAAAGCCATTAAATAGCATAATCCCTGACCTGAATCTTTTCAGTTCTTCCTGAACAAGCGTTTGTTTTTCTGTTTCAAAGCTAAGGGTTGTATCATGAGCCAAGCTGCTATCATTGTTTTCGTTGACAGCATACCAGTGGTTTTGTTCTTTTCTTATTATTTCAGCACACATTCGATTTATCACAGCGGTATAATATGTCGTTTTTTTGGCTTTTCCTAGAAAAGCATTGTCTATTTTATCCTGCTTCGAAAGAAATTTTTCGATTATTGCTGTTTCAACATCTTGTTGTTCCCTTTTGGGTATCACACCCCGTGCAATATATCGGACCACCACCTTGGTTATTATTTCTTTAACAGAATTATAAAACCTGTTTTGTTCTGACTTCATTATTTGGTTGCTGTGTAGCATCAATTTTGAAATATTTTTTTACAAAAATACAAAATTATTACGATTAAAAGATGCCATCTGACATTTATTTTACATTTTTTTAAATTTGATATTCAGTAAATTACAGGAATTTGAAACAATAGAATCAGGGCAGAAACTTTAATAGAAAAAAGCAATAATTTTTTATGTGTAAACTGCACAATATTTCTAATCATATCATAATATTCAACATCAGGGTTATGAATGTTTCCATAAGCAGAAAACTGTTTAACCAGATTTTCCATTGGTTTTTGCGATAATACTTTAAAGGTAATTTCTGCCTCGTGTAAAACATAGGCATTGAAACACATACTACTTTTTACCAAGCAGTTCAAACATATTTTTCTTATATGCTTCTACACCGGGCTGGTTAAAAGGATTTACCCCGAGAGAATAAGCACTCATGCCACAAGCTTTCTCAAAGAAATAAAGCAATTGTCCCAGGTGGTATGCATCCGGCTTATCAATGACAATGCGTGAGACGGGGACCCCACCATCACGGTGAGCCTTATATGTGCCCGCTGCAGCCTGCTGATTTACATAACTGACAGATTTTCCGGCAAGGTAATTCAGCTTGTCACGGTTTGCCTGATCTTCAGGTATTTTCAGAGAATCATTGGATTGTAATATTTCCAGAAATGTTTCAAAAATTACCTTATTACCTTCCTGAATGTATTGCCCCAGCGAATGCAAATCCGTAGTCATGTTGATACTGGCCGGAAACAAGCCTTTGCCTTCTTTTCCTTCGCTTTCACCAAACAGTTGCTTCCACCATTCAGCAACATATGCAAAGGCAGGCTGAGTATTGGCAAGGATTTCCACTGTTTTTCCCTTATCCCACATCAGTTTACGGAAAGCGGCATATTGTAATGCGGGGTTTTTAGCGGGTAGTTCTTCATAACCAAGATCCGCTGACATATCTTTCGCCCCTTCAACCAGTGCTTTGATATCCACTCCACCAACAGCCAGCGGGACCAAACCAACCGGCGTAAAAACAGAATACCTGCCACCAACGTCATCCGGCACAACATATGACATTAAACCCAAATCATCAGTCAAACTGCGAAGTGCCCCTTTTTTGGCATCGGTGATGGCAATGATATGACGGTTAAGGTTATCGCTTTTGCCTTGTTTTTTCAGCAGGTCGGTTAAAAGCCGGAATCCTATAGCAGGCTCTGTGGTGGTACCGGATTTGCTGATAACAATCACCCCGAAAGATTTATTTTCCAAATACCCCAGTAAATCCTCATGGTATTCTGCATCCAGGTGATGACCGGCAAATATTATATCAGGCTTTCCCGCTGTAAATGGTTTTCTGACAGCATTCATTACAGCTTTGGCACCAAGGAATGAACCGCCAATGCCCACACATACAACAGCATCAAAATCGTGCATCATTTCAACAGCCTTATTGTATGCATCAGGGATTTCCTGTAAAGCCTTTGAAGGTAAATCAATCCAGCCAAGAAAATCATTACCCGCGCCGCTGCCTTCATGCAGTTTATAGTTTTGTTTATTCATTGCCTGTAAATAAGCATCCCATGCATCGTCCGGCATTATTTTTTTAATGTTCTCAATGTCATATTTTAGCATAGTATTTATGTTTTATCATGCATTTATCTTTTCAAGCATAAAGATAGAGATTTCATGGCAATCTTCAAAATAACACAACATACTCCAAACCGCCTTCCGCTTGATTGAAGGAAGTCAAGTATATCAATCTTTCAGTAAACTTAAACAACATGTTGGTAAGTTTTCATTTTTAAGCGCCTATATGGTCATTGTGCCAAATTTTTTCAATTTTTCCTTGTTGTTAATACGTATTATGCGGTTATCCATAGAAAGCAAGCCGTCTGCTTCCATACTGTTAAAAGCCCGTATAAGCGATGTCCTGGCAACGCCGAACAAACGGGCCAGTTCTTCTTGCGTAATATCCAATTCAAAGCTGATATAATCATCACCACACCTGTTAAGCACATAGGCAGCAATTCTCTGTTTTAAACTTTTGAAATTTAACAAATGAATCTTTTCTGCCAAAAACTGTGCCTTACCCGAAATATGATTCAAATAATTGACTAAAACAGTCCGTGACACCTGAAACAATGACAACAAATCATTTTTATGTATAAACATTACAATTGAAACCTTTGATACTGTCAGGGTAACAGGGATTTGATTCAGTTTTCCAAATAAAAATGCCGGTGCTATCATATTGCCGGCCGTTAATGTTTCTATCCGTAAATCATTTGCTCCGGGCTCCATGATTTCAGCATGTAACTCTCCTTCAACCAGCAACATCAGGCTGTTTAAAGTCTCCCCCCTGTGAGCCAATACATCACCCGTTTTAAATGTACGCATCCTGAAAACCAGTTTACTTACAATGGTATCCAGTTCCGTCTTTTCAAGGCCTTTAAACAAATCCAAATTTGTCCAGTCCTGATATGTCAGTTTTTGTGGCATAGCGATGAGTATAATCCAGCCCCCAATTTACATAAAATTCAAATAATAAGCATTGTTTTAATAATTTATATTAAACCAATAATCCCATTATTTCACAGAAGTTTTTTCCTTCCCAAAAAAAATATCTTTCTGTACTTTAAAACCCCTGACTGTATTAATCCAAATGATAAATGGAACATTAATAAATCGATCTCTGTTGTTCATCATGTAATAAATTCCATTCATCACGTAATAAATTCCATTCATCACGTAATAAATTCCATTCACCATTTATTTATTTTGATCAAATGAAAAATATTAAATTTGCCATCAGATTAATCAGATGATATCTCGTTGTAGATGGCAGTTTGGTAGTTAATGTAAAAGATGATTTAATTTAATGAAGGGATTAATAATCAGCATAATATTAATAATTCTACCTTTTTGTTTAGATGCTCAGGGCTTAATTATTCATAGTGGCACACATCTCAAAGGGAGCAACAATGCTAATGTTGTTATTGGTTCAGGAAGCTGGACAAACAATGGCAGTTTTACACATCAAAATGCCACCGTACATTTTACAGGCAGTGCAGAGCAACAAATTGAAGGCAGTTCAAGCTCCAGCTTTTATAACCTTAACGTTAATAAATCAGGCGGTGATCTGACGCTGGGCACAAACATCAACGTGGATAATGAACTTCAAATGAATGGTGGTGATCTTGATCTCCGGAATAGTACGGCTGATCTCGGCACAACCGGTATGATTATTGATGAAACTGAAACAAACAGGGTAAAAGTCGGAGATATTAATGCCAATACTGGTACCATACAAGCCACACGCACCATCAACAATGTTTCAGCTTATGATCCGGGCAACCTGGGTGTGCTTATAACCACGCCAAATGACCTTGGCAGCACAACCGTTGTGCGTGGACACCAGGTGCAGCTGGGAATCGGCACTTATTCATCAAACGAAAGCATAGCAAGGTACATTCAGGTTCCCGGTATCGGCAAACTGGAATCCGGTGTTAATGTAGAAATGCAATACTGGGATACTGAACTAAACGGACATATTCCTTCAGAACTTGAAGTATATCAATGGGTAAAGGAAAGCGCTGAAGAATGGTGGACACCCCTTGCCGGTTCAGTTAATACAACAAATAACCTATTTTCTCCTGCCAATGAACCTTATTCAGATTATTTTGATGAGCCAAACTGGTATCCGCTTGATTTTACAGATAAATTTACCATGGGTAGTGAAAATATACCATTACCAATAGAGTTAATCAAATTTGATGGTGCATGTCAGGATAATACTGTTACACTTGAATGGAAAACGGCGTCAGAAACCAACAACGAGATATTTATCATTCAGCGCTCACCGGATGGAAATGATTTTGTGGATATTGGCTCTGTTGATGGTTCAGGGAACACAAATCAATTGTCTGAATATCAATATGATGATACAGAACCTCTAATAAATGCATATTATCGCTTCAAACAGGTTGATTTTGACGGAACCTATGAATATTCGCCAATCATTAATATATCATGTGTTGATGTGGACGAACCAGTTTTTAGCGTTTATCCAAATCCTTTCAGAGATGTATTGCATGTTGAGGCCGGCAACATGCCTGACCATCTGTGCCATCTCAAAATATACTCAATGGATGGAAGGCTTATTGACAATTTTCAAATCGAGGCCCCGGCAAATGGTTTCCATGAAATCCTGTATCTTGACAATTTGGTGCCGGCAATGTACATGATTCGTATCATTTCCGGTGATTTTGTCAAAACTTACAAAATTGATAAAGAATAAGTTTCTTTTTATTTTTGTGAATTTGAAAAGTAAATTAATTATAGTTGTTATGTGTTTAAAACAAATATTATTACCATTACCCTTAATGGTTTTGGTTTTACTTATTTCAATTCAAAACTCAACAGCGCAGGGCGTAGCCATCAACCAAGATGGTGCTGATGCCGATGCATCCTCCATGCTGGATGTAAAATCCACAACTGCAGGTATGCTCATTCCCAGGATGACAGCAACAGATCGTGATGCCATTTCCAATCCTGCAAATGGGCTTGTTGTGTTTGTTACTTCTGACAACGCATTTTATTACAATGCCGGAACCACCGATACACCCGACTGGAAGAAACTCACCATTGAAGCAGATACTGCAACACCCGGAGGAAGCAGCGGATCAGTGCAATTCAATAACTCAGGAGCTTTTGCCGGGAACAGCAACCTATTCTGGGACAACAACAATAATCGCCTCGGCATCAATACAGACAACCCTTCCTATTCGCTGGATATAAATGGCGAGGCAGGATTTGAATCCTATATCAGACACACAGGGGATGACCATACATTTATGTACTTCACGCCCGACCGCTGGCAATTGGAAACCGGTGGCAGAAACATGATTGACGTGCAATACAGTGATGAAGAAGTGACTATCAACGAGGGGGGTACACAGACTGACTTCCGTGTGGAAGGCGGAACCGATACCCACTTGTTATTTACAGAGGGTTCAGAAGATAAGGTGGGTATTGGAACTTCCAGTCCAGCGCAAAAATTGCATATATATGGTTCCGATCAAACTTCACTGGAGCTTGAGGCAGCCGGTGGCGGAGATGAGCTAAATTTTTATTTGGGATACAATATGCAGTCTTCTCCGAACGGTTATAATATCAAGTATTTGGGTAGTGGCGATGGCGATGGGAATTACCTTCAGATAAACACTATGAATATGGGTGATACTCCTTTCACACACATGCAATTTCATCAAAGCACTCACCAGATAGATGTGATGTCACAAATTGATATGGGAGACTACCGTATTGAAAATCTGGCTGATCCCGACTCCGATGATGATGCTGTAAACAGAGGTTGGGTAAATGCTAATGATGACACAGGCACCGATGATCAGAATATTTCAGGTTCAGGTTTGTCAGGAAACACGCTTACAATAGGCATTGAAAACGGATCTAATGAAACTGTTGATCTTTCAAGCCTCGATGATTCAGGTACTGATGATCAAACACTGGCAGAAGTGTTAACTCAGGGAAATACAGCTAACATGAATATTGAAATGAATGGCAACTGGCTTTCTAACGATGGTGATGATGAAGGTGTTTTTGTGGATACTGATGGTGATGTTGGGATTGGAACAACAACCCCCGCTGAGAAACTGGAATTGGTGGATGGAGCCCTTGGCATAAAAATAAATAACAGTGATGCAGGTGATATTCCTGTACTTAAATTATGGAATGAACATTTTGCAACCAATGAAGGCAATGTAGCCTTAAGTATGGTAGCTACTTCGGGTTATCAACATACCCACAGGGGGGCTATAATTGCTATGCAAAGGACAGATGAATCAGGCACCCTGCATTTTAGAGTTGGGGATGGAAGCAATACTCCAACACTTATGAGCCTTATCGGTTCTACTGGTAATGTTGGCATCGGAACGACGAGTCCTGATGAGGATTTACATGTAAGTGGAGGAACAGGTTCTGTTAATATGGTATTAGAGGCAGATACTGATAATTCGGGAGAAGACAATGTTCCTACATTAATTTTTTCTCAAGATGGAGATATTGTTCATGGATTTATTGGAGGAAACGGAGACTCCGATATGCAATTTACTGGGGCTATTTCAAATGCATTCTATATGCAAACTGAACCTTCCAGGTCAGAACCAATTCAATTTGCTACTGCCGGAAATGCAAGAATGACAATTGATGGAAGCGGCAACGTGGGAATCGGTACAACCTCCCCATCTGAACAACTTCATACAACTGGCAGCGTCAGGTTTGCCAACTTTTCCAATGGTTTCCTTCAGGTGGATGGTAGCGGGAACCTCAGCGTTGGCTCAGGGAGTGCCCTTTTTGATGCCGGTGATGGCTTGTCATGGGATGGCAATACATTA
>JBNJGX010000111.1:0-7601 GCA_051748025.1 Bacteroidota bacterium | reverse complement strand
ACAAAATCGGTTTTCCTGATGATGGGTGCTGCATTGCACAAAACAGGAAATAGAAGTCGGAAGTCCGAAGACGGAAGACGGAAGTCGCTCCGGACTTCGGTCTTCGGACTCCGGACTTATTAGTTCCCATTATTCTACAAATACGATATGTCATTTTATGCCAAGACAGGTTTTCTAAAATCCAAAAAACACATCTCATATATTTATATCTCAAATATTTATTTAATTTTGTGATTGGTAAACCAATACCTTGATTTTATGAATGTAATGATCCTCGGTTCGGGTGGTCGGGAACATGCACTTGCATGGAAAATCAGTCAGTCGGATAAACTTGATAAACTTTATATTCTCCCTGGTAATGCAGGCACAGCAGAATATGGCACAAACATTAATATTAACCCGGAGTTTGCTGCGGTTGGAAGAAAGTGTATAGATTATAACATAGATATGCTGGTTGTCGGGCCGGAAGTTTTGTTGGTGACCGGGATAAAAAACTTTTTCAACAGACTAACCGCCTTTCATCACATTAAAGTTGTGGGGCCGGATAAGGCTGCGGCACAGCTTGAAGGCAGTAAGGCTTTTGCCAAAGAATTTATGGGAGAAAACAATATTCCAACGGCCGGGTATTTTCCCGTAACAGAGAAGAACAAAAATGAAGGCATGGCTTTTCTCAACAAACAAAAAGCCCCCTTTGTGCTTAAAGCTGATGGGCTTGCAGGTGGCAAAGGCGTGCTTATTTGTGAAACAAAAGAAGAAGCCGAAGCATCATTGGATGAAATGCTTTCCGGCAAATTTGGAAAAGCCGGAAATACAGTGCTTATAGAAGAATTTTTACAGGGCATCGAAATGTCTGTTTTTGTGCTGACAGATGGCAGAACATACAAAATACTCCCCAATGCCAAAGATTACAAACGTGTGGGAGAAAAAGATACAGGCCTTAATACCGGCGGAATGGGGGCAGTTTCACCTGTGCCTTTTGTGGATGAGGAGCTTGAAACTAAAATTAAAACCCGTATCATTGAACCAACCATAAAGGGTATTAACAAAAATAATATGAAGTATCAGGGCTTTCTTTATTTCGGGCTGATGATAGTGAACGGCGATCCTTATGTGATAGAATACAATGTTCGCATGGGAGACCCTGAGGCTGAAGCGGTTTTACCACGGATCAAATCTGATTTGGTGGAACATTTGTATGCTGCCTGTACAAATACCCTTGATGGCGAAAATATTGACATTGATTCTAACAGCACAGCCACTGTTATACTGACATCAGGGGGATATCCGGAAAAATATGAAAAAGGAAAAATCATTACCGGTATTGACAAGGTAAAGAAAAGCCTGGTTTTTCATGCCGGGACCACCATTGATAACAGTAAACTTATCACTAACGGTGGCCGGGTCCTGGCTGTAACATCATTCGGGAAAACCATTAAGCGGGCATTGAAAAAGTCTTATGCATCGGCAAAAAAAATTGATTTTGAGAAAAAATATGTTAGAAAAGACATTGGATTTGATTTATAAACTGGTATGAAAAGTGAACTGTGGCTAAGTAAAAATCAATTATCCAATCTGTTGCTGTTGATTTTGTTCAGCACTGCAATGTGGGCACTGCAATGGTTTTTTCCGGTTTCGGACATTCAGGATTTGCGACATATGCCCGGTTTATTGTTGCATGGTACTTCCGGTTTTGATATCCCTCAAAATCTAGCTGTTTTACTGGGATATCCGATTTTGTTGTTTAACCTCTTTTTGTTGTTTAAATTGAACAGCCGTTTTCAGATTATTGCCAATGCCAATTTTCTGATTGCATGGATGTACTTATTTATTTCCTGTACAGATTACCGGTTTTTGCATTTCTCCCCCGGGTTGGTTTCTGTTTCCCTGTTTTTGGTGATATTAAATATATTATTTGCAAGCATACAAAAGCGAAAAGCATTAAAAGAGATGTATTTTGCCGGCTTGCTTTTGTTTTCTGCAGCCTTGCTTAATGCTGTCATTGTGGTGTTTGTTTTATTTGTTTTTATTGCTTTGCCAATGGGAAAAAATTACCACTGGCGGGAATATGCCAATTTTATTTTTGGGATGATAACGGTAATAATCCTTGTTACAGGTGTGTTCTACATAACAAACAGCATGGATACTTTACATCATATGCCCGGTATAAAAGCCGTTTTTCCCGGCCTTAAACTTCCTGATTATAAAGTTGTTTTGCATGATTTTATCATTGGTATATTTATCATCACTGCCCTGATTCATCTTGCCGGAAGAATGGGATTCCATAAAATTATTGTCAGGCGGTATTTTAATGTGATAATTTTGTTACTTACGGTTACAATCCTTACCTATTTTTTTGTTGATATGGGAATAACGTTTCGCTTTTATCTTGGTATTCCTGTTAGTTTCATATTGACCCATTTTGTGATTTATACCAAATACAACTACCTGAAAAGAAGTTTTTTGTGGTTTCTTTTTATCATGATGGTTATTTCTGAAGTGCTTGCGGTCTTTAATACGCTGAGTCAGGCAGGTTAAGAGAAAGTAGTTTTGGAAAATATTGGCATAATAAAAATATTTCGTAGTTTTGCATCATAAAGAGAGTCATTAGCTCAGTTGGTTTAGAGCGCTTGCTTGACAGGCAAGAGGTCACTGGTTCAAATCCAGTATGACTCACAGGTGATACTTATTGATGTTTATTTTTTGAGATAAAAGTTCCCTTATCTAGAAATAAAATAATCTGCAGTACTAAAAACCGCTTAAATTTAATACTGCAAGTCTTATATTATTGTATCAGCCGGGCAGGGGATGTTTTCAATTTTTTCGATCCATGTTTCTTTCACCTTGTTAAATTCTTTCATCAGGCTATCGGGAACGGGATCAGCGGGGGGAGATTCAAGTTTCAGCGGGTCTATCTGCCGGCCATTTTTATGAACTTCAAAATGCAGGTGCGGGCCTGTAGATAAGCCTGTACTTCCGACATAACCGATAATGTCACCTTGTTTTACCCTGTCTCCGACATGGAATTTTCCGAACCTGGACATGTGCATATAAACGGTAGTGTAAACAGAATTGTGTTTTACTTTAATGTAATATCCTGCTCCTGAGCCATAACGCCGTAATGTGATAACCCCATCACCAATGGTCCGGATCGGCGTACCTGTGGGTGCGGAATAATCAATGGCACGGTGAGGCCGCCTGTATTTCAGAACCGGGTGCATGCGGCTGTTGGTAAACCTGGAGCTTATCCGGTTGTATCTCAGGGGAGACTTTAAAAACGTTTTGCGCAGGCTTGCGCCGTTAAGTTCATAAAAATCTTTGTTTCCGTTGCGTTCGAAGGGAATTGCCCAGAAATCTTCCCCCATGTGTTGCATATATCCTGCTTTTATGCCATTGATGTAAAGATCCTCTCCATCAACACTGGCTGTTTCATAGATCATTTTAAATTTATCTCCTTTTTTCAGTCCGAAAAAATCAATGGTCCAACTGTAAATATCAGACATTTCGAGGGCAAGCATGGGATCAGTATCTTTGTTCTTTAATGCCATCCACAATGAGGAGGTAATGGTTCCACAGACGGTTTTTTCGATGGTATCAACGGGTTTTTTATTTTGTGTGATAAATACCGAATCGCAGAAATCAAAAACGGTATAATCAATGCCGTTGTTTTCATAAACCATGTATCTGGCCATTAGATCTGAGGTGGTATCACAGGTACAAAATACGGCGTAAGGTTGTCCGGCTCTGATCCTGTCAACACGGAACGAATCATTAGCCATTTTGCTGATTCTGTCAATGGTTTTCAGGTTAACCTGGTAAGGCAATAACATGTCTGCAAGGGTATTTCCCCGTTGTACCGTATCATAAATCACAGTAAAAGAATCCACCGGGATACCATATTTTGTATTAACCTCCGTGTTTTTTTCCGGGGTTATTTCATTTTCAGTTGTTTGTTCCTTCTCTTGTTTTGTGATGTTTGTGAAATACAACAACAACCCAATTCCTATAATAAGGAAAGCAACCAGCAAGATAACCCACCTGTATTTTTTCATGTGATTACTTCAGTTTCTTTTTCACTTCCACTTCTTCAAAGGACTCGATAACATCGCCTGCTTTCACATCATTAAAGTTGGCCACATTTAAGCCACATTCATAGCCAGTGGCAACTTCTTTGACATCCTCTTTGTACCGCTTGAGGGAGCCAAGTTCTCCGGTATAGACAACGATGCCATCACGGATAACCCGCACTTTGTTGTTTCTGTAGATTTTGCCGTCAACAACTTTACAGCCGGCAATTTTACCAACTTTAGTGATTTTAAATACTTCTTTTACTTCGGCGGTGCCATTGATCTTTTCATTAATTTCTGGTGAAAGCATACCTTCCATGGCATCTTTCATATCATTGATGGCATCATAGATAATTGAATAAAGCCGGATTTCAATTTCTTCTTTTTCGGCAATGCGGCGGGCGTTTACAGACGGGCGCACCTGGAAGCCAATGATCACAGCATTGGAAGCAGAAGCCAGCATTACATCAGTTTCGGTAATTTGGCCGACAGCTTTATGAATAACATTCACCTGTAATTCTTCGGTAGATAATTTAATGAGAGAATCAGAAAGTGCTTCGATAGACCCATCCACATCACCTTTAACCACGACATTTACTTCCTGGAAATTACCAAGTGCCAGTCGTCGTCCGATTTCATCGAGTGTAATGTGTTTTTGGGTACGCAGCGATTGTTCTCTGGCCAGTTGCTGACGTTTTTGGGCAATGTTTTTGGCCTCGCTGTCAGATTCCATAACCTTAAATTTATCACCAGCCTGGGGAGCGCCGTTAAGGCCCAATACAACAGCCGGTGTGGCCGGGCCTGTTTCTTTAATTGGTTTCTGCCGTTCATTGAACATTGCTTTTACCCTTCCATAACATTGTCCGGCAAGCAGGATATCTCCCTTTTGCAGTGTTCCGCGTTGAACAAGCATGGTTGATACATATCCGCGTCCCTTATCGAGGCTGGATTCAATAACTGATCCTTCGGCGGGTCTGTTGGGGTTGGCTTTCAGGTCAAGCAATTCAGCTTCGAGCAATACTTTTTCGAGTAACTCATCAACGTTTTCACCTTTCAGAGCAGAAATATCCTGTGATTGGTATTTACCACCCCAGTCTTCCACAAGGTAATTCATGTTGGCAAGTTTTTCCTTAATTTTTTCGGAATCAGCGGTAGGTTTATCCACTTTATTAATGGCAAATACCATTGGTACACCTGCGGCTGATGCGTGATTTATGGCTTCAACTGTTTGTGGCATAACATTATCATCGGCAGCAATAACAATAATGGCAATGTCGGTTACCTGAGTTCCCCTTGCACGCATGGCTGTAAACGCCTCGTGACCTGGTGTATCAAGGAAAGTGATCATTTTACCGTCATCAAGCTCCACAGAATAAGCACCAATGTGCTGTGTTATTTTACCTGCTTCACCGGCGACAACGTTTGAATGCCGGATATGGTCAAGCAATTTGGTTTTTCCGTGGTCAACATGTCCCATAACTGTAACGATGGGTGCCCTGGGTTCCATATCTTTGATGTCGTCTTCCTCCTCCTCCTCTTCTTCGATATCATCAGCACTGACAAATTCTATATCATATCCAAACTCATCAGCCACAAGCGTCATGGTTTCAGCATCAAGTCTTTGGTTGATGGATACATTCAGCCCGATATTCATGCATGTAGAGATAAGCTCTGTTACCGGTTGGTCCATCATGGAAGCCAGTTCACTCACTGATGCGAATTCGTTGACCTGGAGTACATTCTTTTCTTCTTCTTCTTTTTGTTTTTCTTCTTCCAGTTTTTTAGAAACAGCTTCACGTTTATCACGCCGGTATTTGGCGCCTTTTGATTTCTGTTTCTTGGTTTCCATTCTGGCCAGGGTATTTTTGATCTGTTTTTGCACATCTTCTTCGGTAATTTCTTCCCTGTCAGATTTAGCTTTTGATCTGGTCTTTTTCTTTTTTGAGAAGGATTTGCCTTTGCCAGGTTGCTGTTGTTTTTCTTTATCCTTGACAGAGACCTTTTCTTTTTTGATGCGTTTGCGCTTTTTCTTGGCAGCCTGTTTTTTGCGTTCGGCTTTTATGGCCTCCTTGTCTTTTTTGCGCTTTTTCTCAATGTCTTTTTCTTTTTGCAGGTAATTTTCAATGTTGATTCTGCCAACTACCTTTGGCCCGTCAATTTTTTCAAATTCTGTTTCTTTGAAATTCTCTTTTGACTTGTCTTGTTCTTCTTTTTGGTCACTGGGGGGTTCCTCTTTTGTTTCCCCGGGTTTTTCTTTGTCTTTCTTTGTTTCTTTTTCTTCAGCTTTTTTATCTTCTTTATCTTCTTCAGTTTTCTTATCTTCAGTTTTCTTTTTCGTTAATTTTTCGGTGACCTGATCTTCCTGTTTCTGAATGTCTTTTTCAGCCTTTTTGTCCTTTTTGCTTTTTTTACCCGGACGGGTTTTCTGGTTCATTCCCTCCAGATCAATTTTACCCATTATTTTCAGGTCTTCACTCTGATTTTCTGTTCCTGTTTTTTCTTCTTTCTCAGCTTTGGCAGCATCATCCTTTTTGGCAGCATCATCGGATTCTTTTGCTTTGGCTGTTTCTTTTTTCTCTTTATCAGGTTCTGTGGTTTTTTCTTTTTGTTTGCCGGTCGTTTCTGTTTTGTCAGATTTTTCGGCGGAATCTGAATCAGAAGCCTGAGCTGAATTGTCTTTAATCAGGATATCTTTATCTTCTTCGTCATCACCGGAAGGTACGGATTTTTCCCCTGATGTTGATTGTGTTTTATCATGACCGGTGTCTGCCCGTTCCTGGCGGCGGTCTTTAATGCGCTGTGATACAGCTTTTGATTTCTCTTTTACAGAGATCTGGTCACCAAATTCCTTTTCCAGAAGCTCATAGCATTCCGGCGGAACTTTAGTGTTTGGATTTGATTCAATTTCAAATCCTTTTTTAGCAAGAAATTCAACAATGGTGTTGTGGCCAATGTTAAATTCTTTAGCAATTTTAATTAATCGTTTTTGTTTTGCTGCCATAAGCTATTTCTAATCCACAAAAATTAATCCGTAAAACAATTTTATTCAAATTCTGATTTTAAAACGTTCATCACATTGTCAATGGTTTCTTCTTCCAGGTCTGTTCTGCTGATCAAATCATCACGGGAAAGCTCCAGTACCGCTTTTGCCGTATCCAGGCCAATGGCTTTCAGTTGAGCAATAACCCATTCATCAATTTCATCGCTGAATTCAACAATATCCACATCTTCCTCGTCTTCACCAACTTCCCTGTACACATCGATTTCATATCCTGTTAACTGGCTGGCAAGTTTAATGTTGTATCCGTTTTTCCCAATCGCCAGAGAAACCTGTTCAGGTTCAAGATACACATCAGCCTGGTTATCTTCCTTAAGCACGACATTGTTTACTTTAGCAGGACTCAAAGCCCTCTGGATAAACAATTGTACATTGCTTGTGTAATTAATGACATCAATATTTTCGTTTCTTAATTCCCTCACTATACCATGGATGCGGCTACCTTTCATGCCCACACATGCACCAACGGGATCCACCCT
>JBNJGX010000110.1:0-7605 GCA_051748025.1 Bacteroidota bacterium | reverse complement strand
AAAGGTTAGTAATAAACTCGAACCGACGCTTTAGCACTCTGTCATAGAACTGTACTTTTCTTAATTTCAAGGGAATCTCTTTGTTGTTTTCTTTGATTGTTACGATAATAATTTCGTCCTTTTCAACCCCACAATGAATGCTATCATTAATGAAATTTTCTTCAACAACATCATAAGCAGCATTGTCTTTAATGCGTGTCACAAAGCCTGTTCCAGCATCAGTAAACCGACTAAATGCCTTGTAATCATTATAGCCTTTATCAAAGGCATAGATAGTGTTTGAATCTAATTTGAGTTTTTTCAATAGCATATGGTCATGAGTAGCTGCATTGCTAAACCATACCATTTTGGGAACAGTCTCATCAACATTTATCACCGTATGGAGTTTAATCCCTCCCTTGTTTTTACCGTTTAGCGGTTTACGGCCAACACATTTGAGAATATCTTTAAAAAGACTAATGGTGGAGCTATCAATAATTTCTATTTGCTTGTTTATCACATCTTTAATTCTGCTGTCCGAGATATAATGACCATATTTTCTGAGCAACTGATTATAGATGTTCCCAAAGACATCGGCATCTCTTCTTTTATTTGCATCAGAGAGAGTGCTTTTTTTGGGTATGTGATTTAATTGAAAATGCTTTGTCTTACCAGCTAAACCCAGCATCGCTCCGGAAACTTCACGTAATGATGAGCATTTTGCAAACGAACAAAATAACATGCTTATCAAATGATCTTTCGTTTTGAATTTCTTGACATAATGATCTGATTTGTGACTTTGGACGCTTTTTGAAATGATTTCTGAATCAATTAAAGAAATCAGCTGTCCGAAAACGGAGGTTCCAAAAAAATGTGTACTTTTATCCATGTAGTTTATTTTTGTGATGAAAAACAAAACTACAAAAAAAGAGCAAGGAAGATATTGCTATCTTCCTGCTCTTATTTTTTTATCGGACAACAGTGATTCTTTTTTGACATATTGAAATCGGGAAATACCTGGCCATATTTTATTTTGAATAATGTTTGCATAATATTTTAAAAAATATTATTTTTGATATTTAAGAGGGAATAGGATTAGGAACGCGTAGATCCTGTAGTTTGTGAGGTTATTACCCTGTCTGCAGACAGGCAGGTTGGTGTGTTTGTGGTTTCGTTGCAAATTTTGTTATTTTAACTTTTTAAATTGGACTTATACCAAGTTGCGTTCTATTGTAAAATATATTATATTTGTCCCTAAAAAGAATTATGGGAAAAATAACAAAAGTAAATTGCAGCTTGGACAACCATCAATTAACAAAAAAGATCAAAAAAACAAAAGGATTTTGGCGTGTTCAAAAATGGCTAATAATCTATAACGCAAAAAATTATCCTCGTAAGGCTGGGGATATAGCTAAACATCTAAATGTTTCAAAATCATTGGTTCATAAAACAATCTATGAGTATAATAAAAAAGGAAAAGAGTCAATAGAGAAAAAGGGGAAAGGAGGACGTTGGCACAGTTATATGTCCTTTAATGAGGAAGTAGAATTTATTAAGCCCTTTATTGATGCTGCAAAAAAAGGATACATCTCTACAGTTCAGGAAATAAAACATGAATTTGAAAGAAAAATTAATAAAAGTGTTCATAAAACTACTATTTACAGATTATTAAAAAGACATAACTGGAGAAAGATAGTTCCTAGACCAAAGCATCCAAAGTCTGAAAAAAAAACAGCAGGAATTTAAGAAAAATTTCTCTAAACAGGTGAATGATATAGTTTTAAGTAATGATATAAACAAACGTGATTTACTTATTATGGTCCAAGATGAAGGTCGCTTTGGCCGGGTTAATGTTCCAAGAGCCAGTTGGGCACCAAAAGGTATAAGGCCTCTTATTAACAGACAAATAGTGCGTGAAGCTTTTTATGCATATACGGCAGTATGCCCTTCGTTAGGCAAGTCAATTTCATTAATACTATCATATGCAAATACAGAAATGATGAATATATTTTTAAAACAAGTATCTGATGAATTTCCAACAAAGAAAATTATAATGCAGGTAGATGGAGCCGGATGGCATCGCTCACAAAAATTAAAAATCCCATCAAATATTTTTTTCATAAGACAACCCTCATACAGCCCTGAAACAAACTGTGTCGAACATATATGGGATGATATTAGAGAAAAAGAATTGCTAAACAAATGTTTTAAAAATATAAAAGACGCAATGGATGCTGTATGTAGTGGTTTGAATAGATTAAATGATAATCCTGATTATCTCAAATCATTAACTAATTTTCCACATCTTAATATTGCATGTTAGAACGCAACTTGGTATTATACATGCAAATTAAAATATAGGATTTAAGAATTTATATTTTTAAATATTTGCATTTCAATATATTACACAAATCCTTACTCTGTAGTTCATTTGTAATGATACATTTTTTTTAACTTTCAAGCAACCTTTTTGATGTTAATTACGTTTAATTAAATATAAACCTGTAAAGTTTGATATTATGGAAAAATGTATCATTGTCCCTTATGATTTTACTGAACCCGCCAAAAATGCACTTAAAAAGGCGTATGAAATTGCAAATCATATTAAGAAAAACATTGTCTTAATTCATGTGGTCAAAAAGGAATCAGAAATTGAAACAAAACAAAGTGAACTCGAAAGCATAGCTTCTGAATTTAAAGAAGACAAACAAAATGTGACAATCAAAGCTATAGTAAAAAAGGGAGATTTGTTTAAAACCATATATGAAACTGCGCAGGAATACAATACATTTTTGGCTGTCATGGGTACACATGGCAAAAAAACAATTAAAAAGGCTATGAAAGTAGTCAGCAAATTTGTTAAAATTGCTTTTTTACTTGTACAATATCCAGATGATAAGCCCATTTTTAATAAAATTTTACTTCCACTTGATACAAACCGGAAAACAAGGGCAAATTTAAACTGGATCAAAGTACTAAGCTATCATTTTGAGATCAAAGTGTACCTGCTTTATCCCGTGTATAAAAATGATTCCAAAAATGCCCTTGTCAAGCGCAATCTAAATTTTGCAGAAAAAATCCTTGACCATGAATTGATCGAATATGAAGTGATTAGATCAAACATCGAAAATAATTATACTGAAGAAATGTTCAATAAAATTAAAGAGTTTGATGCTGATACTTTGGTGCTTATGTCAACAAATTACAAAAGATACATTAAAAAGATAAAACGCGATGAAGACCTTGATCAATACAAACAAACCCCTATTTTGTGTGTAAACCCGAGAATTGACCTGGAAAAATTGGGCGGCCTTGCATAGTTGCGTTAATCCTCAATAAATCCTGTTGCAATTCTCTTGCGCCTGAGCTCCCCAGAGTTCAGGCGTTTTATTATAGCCTCCCCTGCCCTTTCTATGTCATCAATCAGCGTATCAGCATGAATGCATAATTTTCCGTCTTGCTCGTGCAAGTGCATCTCCGGTGTATTACGCAGCAGTTGTAAATGACCTGATGGAACAAACATATGAACCATCGTACTGCGAAACTGATGGTATAACCTGTCAGCCTTATTCATACGGGAATATTTCCCGGGAAAAAGATGATACAAAGCATTCCGGAAACGCTTTTTTGACTGTTGCCGGGCTTTTAATGGCTTATCATCAAGAAAAGCCCCCAGAATTTCAATGGACTGCCCCATCATAATAAAAGCCACATACAAGTGCCCGTTTTTCAAAAGGTTTCTGATCTCCTGTATAATATAACCACGAATATATTCTTCTTCTGTCATAGCAGTCATCTCAGAATTTATAACGTACCTGTAATTTGACATCTGTCCGGTGAGGTGCATCAATTTCACTCAACCCACTGCTTATGACGTCTTTATTGTTATAATATGTCCGGGCTATCCTGAACCAGATATCTATGTTATCAGCAGGCGAATATTTTGCAAGCAAATACATCCGGTTACCATGGTAATAATAGGCTGGAATGGAAAAAGCATACAGCACATCATATTCATACGAATAAATGCGCGTATCATAAGAATCCGTACGGAAAAGTGCAAAGCGTGTAACAAACCTAAGCGGCATATTTTGCAGTTGCCAGATCACATCCTGTGATAACAACCATCCATGTTCCCGCTCCTCTTTATCATTACCTTTAAATCCGGCATATTCAACCTGTGATTTTAACCTTAGCCTGTCATCCGGTTCTATTTTGAGGCTATACCTTGCCTTGAATTGTTTATCCGGCAACATTACCGACAAGTCAGTATCATCCATGATCAGGTTTTCCTCCTTTTCCTGTCCTTTAAAACGCCAGTACATAGCTACTGAACGGCTTAAATCATAATCTACCTGTGCAAGCCAGTCATATCCATTTGAGGGCCCCCCTGTATTATACCGTAGCCAGGGGAATTTGAACATATCTATGAAAGCACGCACTTCCAGACCGGCAGCAGGTGTTATTTCTGTTCCGAGATAAAATCCTTCTTCATTCCCGACACTGGATTGCTCTCCAAAAGCACTGGCATAACCAGCATAATAGCCCGGGGATATATTCCTGTAAACGCCGGAAAAGGCTACCTGTGGGGCTGCGTTTATCACAAAACCACCAACCATAGCCGGTTCATAAATATCATTTGACGCCACTTCACCAAACAGGGAAAATTTCCTGTACTGGTATCTGAAATCTGCACCAAGGTTCATAAAACTGTTACCTGAAAACCTGAATAATTCATATGGCTGATCTCCAGAAAGCAAATCAGCGTCATAATTGTACCATGCATATGTCAATCCAAACCTCAGGCTCTTATGGTTGTATTTTACATTGCCACCGGCAATCTGTTCATTAATGGTATTCTTGTCTGCTATTTCATTCGGCGTTCGGTGATATCCGACATTTTGAAAAGATGTCACTGATTCTATGGTGTTACCTATGGTATCCTGTTCATTTACATTGGCATCAATTGGCTTATATGAATAAAAGGCTGAAACATCAAAATCCCCAAGCCTCACTGTTGCAGCACCACCGCGCATAAACTGGTTCTCATTGGTGCTGGTATAACGATATATTCCCCGTCCTTTGCGGATCACATTCATTACATAGGGTGTTTTTCCAAAACTCATGGATGACCAGGCAACAAGTCCCTGACCAAACTGCACGGAATAATCACCAAGGTTTATGTTTTTAAAAATGCCAACATCCTGCAATTGAAAATGCCCTGAATAAAAATCAAAACCATATGGATTACTACCGGTAAAAAATTCCTCACCCGGATCTTTTTCGGCCGTCATGCCGATGCTGAGTTTATTTTTATAATGGTACTTATACCTCAAATACAACTTATCAGGCGAACCAAGATACCGTGACTTATCAGGGTTCATTTCCAAAATGCTGTCAGGGACAGGCTTGTAGCCTTCCTGTTCCTCAAGTAGCCTTTCATAACGCAGAAAAAGATCATGCCTGCCGTATTTCAGTGCATTTTTTAGCGGAAACTCTTCAGTCTGTCCTGTCTCAAAGCTCACAAACGGCATCATCATCTTTACCAGATCTTCATCAAATCCATAAATATATTGCAATTCATAAGGGGAATGAATGGCTTCAACACTATTTCTGTATTTCAACAAATTAAATATTTGAAAGTCAGTTAAAAATATCAATTCATTTAAATCACCTTCACTGGCCTGATTGATATTTACAGGGTTCTGGGAAAGTTCCATCATTCTTTCCATAAAAGAGGAATAATCCAGTTCTGCGTCGCTGCGTTCAGCAAGTAATTCTATGATACTTTCAATATCGGCATCAGTGGAAATATCCTCAAATTCCTGTGTATAACCTTCAAATGACATCATCCAAAGGAATACACATATCAACAGGTATGGCAGATTTTTTTTAAAATGCATAATTTACTCCCACATGAGGTGAATTGCCTAAAATGTTATTATAAGAATATGCCAGGTCAATGTTGAGGTTTTTCCACTCCCAGCCTGCGCCAAAACAAAGTTTTACAGGTTTTGCATTTACACCTGCCCGCAAATAAATATTTTCCACCATATGGTATTCAAGCCCGGCTTTTATCATGGTGTAATCTGCCATATCGGTTTCAGCTTCAACACTGCCAAGCAGGTCACCGGTAAACCAGTATCCGACACCAAGCCTCATGGCAACAGGCAATTCCTTATTTCTCTCACCATTGAAACCAATGTTAGCGGGGTTAAAAATCTGGGCACCAAACATAAATTTATCAGTGGGTGTAGCCAGCAGGCCAATGTCGAAACTAAGAACATGCGCATCTCCATAAGCTTCGGGCTGTACGGTGTTAAGATAATTAAGCTGTAACCCCATAGACAGCCACTCAAACAGTTGCATACCATAAGCAAGGCCTACCCGGTTTTCACTGTATAAAGAATATCCGAAATGACTGACAGATAAAGCCACTGCATTGGATTCGCCCGGCATTACAAAAGCCATGGATACCTGTGATAATTCATTGACAAGAAAACGGTTTTCCCACGCAAGCCCTACCCCCATTTTGTCAACGCCAGTGAGAGCGCCTGCGTTATTAAAACCTGCCCACACATCACGGTTAAACAAACTGGCATCACCCATGCCTGCCGAACGGGTTCCTGATTGCCATTTATCATGTTCTGCTGTGGCCAATGTCCAGCAAAACAGTAATACCAGTATTACAAAATATTTTTTCATTTGACACGGTATTCAAATTGCTTTTCATCAAGGCTTTCATTGGCTTTTACAATTTTTTCCTTTAGACCGGCTTTATAAAGCTTCATCTTTTCTTTCAATTCAGCATCACCGGCGGCAAGGATTTGTAATGAAAGTATGGCTGCATTTTGAGCTCCGTTTACACCTACCGTGGCCACAGGAATACCGGGTGGCATCTGTACAATAGAAAGCAGTGCGTCTAATCCGTCAAAAGTGCCTTTTACCGGCACACCTATCACCGGAAGGCTTGTCATAGCAGCTATGACACCTGGCAAATGGGCTGCCATTCCCGCTCCGGCAATTATCACTTTTATACCACGGCTTTCAGCTTCACGGGCAAATTTCTCAACTTCATCAGGTGTCCGGTGTGCTGATAAAGCATTGATTTCAAATGGGATTGCCTGTTCATTTAAAAATTTTGCGGCCTTTTCCATCACCTGCCAATCCGATGTACTTCCCATGATTATACTAACTAATGGCTTCATAATCTAAATTTTAATGTGTCTATTTCAATAAAATAACAGTTAACAATGACAAAATTAAAATTTTTGATCAATAATTTGTTATTTCTGGTGTGAAAAAAATATCCTGATTTAAAAAACATTGTTGTTTAAATATATTGTTATTGCTTAAACCCTATGTGTTCTACTGTGCCTATGTGTTTCCACGCCGGCATCTGCCCCGTTTTTTGAACCAGAGTAGGAAACATAGCCCACATAGATTTTGGATTATGAATCATAATATATTTTACACAGTATTTCTTTTTTTTTTGGATATCCTGATAAAATGTAGTTTGACAATAAGTTACTAAAGTTTCGCAGAAAACATAATATGTTTATAAACAATTTATTATGGGTTTTAAATTAAGTTAATATTTTGATTTTCTGATAATTATGTTTTCCA
>JBNJGX010000109.1:0-7657 GCA_051748025.1 Bacteroidota bacterium | reverse complement strand
ACGGATACCGGCGGCAACGGATGTTTCCACAGTAATTTTGAAAAAACCGATTTCCCCGGTAGCATCAACATGGGTACCCCCACACAATTCTGTGGAATCACCAATTTTAATAACACGCACAAGGTCGCCATATTTTTCACCGAAAAATGCCAGTGCCCCCATATTTTTGGCTTCTTCAAGGGGAATGTTGCGGTGTTCTTCCAGCGGAATATTCTCACGAATGGCTTCATTAACCCGGGATTCTATTTTTCTTATATCTTCAGCAGAAAGTTTTTCAAAATGCGAGAAATCAAAACGCAGGTAATCAGGATGCACCAGTGAGCCTTTTTGTTCCACATGTTTACCAATGGTTTCACGCATGGCCTTATGCACCAGGTGAGTACTTGTATGATTTCTGGCTGCATTGTGACGGGCACGTTTATCCACACGGGCAATAAAACCTGAATCCGGTTTTTGGGGTAATTTCTTGCTGATATGGACAATCACGTTGTTTTCCTTCTGTGTATCTAAAATGTCTATGCGTTCCTTATCGTTGGCAATATATCCCCTGTCACCAACCTGGCCTCCGCTTTCAGCATAAAACGGGGTAATGTTAAACACCAATTGATACAGGCTGTGTTTTTTCTGTTTGATCTCCCTGTATCTTGTTATAATCACTTCTGATTCAAGCTGGTCATAACCAATAAACTCTTCAACATCATCATCATGGAGAACAACCCAGTCGCCGGTATCTTTTTTTGCATCCTCTCTGGCTCTGTCTTTTTGTTTTTTCATTGCCTCGTTGAATTCTTTTCTGTTTACCACGAGGTCATGTTCTCTTGCCAACAGATCGGTCAGGTCAAAAGGGAAACCATAGGTATCATAAAGGGTAAAAGCATCATTGCCTGATATTACCCGGTAGTTGTTTTTTATTGTATCTTTGATGATCCCATCCATGATATCCAGGCCTTTTGCCAGGGTACGGAAAAATGAAGATTCCTCTTCTTTGATCACTTTGGTAATGAGCTTTTGTTGAGACACAAGTTCCGGATAGGCTTCCCCCATATTTTTAACCAATGTTTCCACCAATTCATAAACAAAAGCATCCCTGAATCCCAGAAATGAGTACCCGAAACGCACCGCACGCCGCAAAATACGACGAATAACATAGCCGGCTTTTACATTTGACGGAAGCTGACCATCTGCAATGGCAAAGCTCACAGCCCTGACATGATCAGCAACCACCCGCATAGCTATATCGTGTTTTTGCTTAAGCCCGTATTGTAGTCCGGCCATTTCAGCCAGTTTCCGGATCAATGGCTGAAAAAGATCAGTATCGTAATTTGATTGTTTATCCTGTAAAATCATGCATAGACGCTCAAAGCCCATGCCGGTATCAACATGTTTTTGTGGTAAAGCCTCCAGGGTTTTATCAGCTTTCCGGTTAAACTGGATAAAAACAAGGTTCCATATTTCAATAACCATGGGATGATTTTTATTGACAAGATCAACACCGGGTTCTTTTTTTCGTTCTTTTTCAGGCCGGATATCCACATGTATTTCTGAACACGGACCACAAGGGCCGGTCTCACCCATTTCCCAGAAATTGTCTTTCTTGCTGCCGGGTAAAATCCTTTTTTCATCCACATGTTTTTTCCAAAATCTTCCTGCTTCGCTGTCAGGCAAAAGGCCATCCTCAGTATCACCTTCAAAAATGGTAACATAAAGCCTGTCTTTATCTATCCCATATACATCTGTGAGTAATTCCCAGGCCATGTCAATGGCTTCTTCTTTAAAATAATCACCAAATGACCAATTACCAAGCATTTCAAACATGGTATGGTGATATGTATCATGTCCGACTTCTTCCAGGTCATTGTGTTTACCGGAAACCCTGAGGCATTTCTGAGAATCACATACACGCTTACTTATCGGTTTGGCATTGCCGAGAAATATTTCTTTAAACTGATTCATCCCGGCATTGGTAAACATAAGTGTCGGATCATGCTTCAATACCATCGGTGCTGATGGCACAATTTTGTGATCTTTACTTTTGAAATAATCCAAGAATTGTTGTCTTATTTGCTTAGATGTCATATTGTTATCAATTAATCATTAAATTTTATTTATCATATATTACAGGGCTTGCAAATGTAAGGCTTTTTTGTAACTTTGCGCCCCCATTTTTGGATAATTACATGTTAGATGTAATGAATGAACAGATAATGATAAACAATGGCAGCACGATCAACCATAGTGATACGGTTTAAAAAGGCCTTTAACAACAGCTTTTTTTTCAGGTCAGCCTGTTCAGCAGTGCTTGGCTTTGTTATATTTTTTCTGTATATAACCATTCACAGTGTCTTTGTCGAAAAAAAGCTGGCACGAGAAAATGAACGTATGACAACACGTATGCATATGGTCATCGACAGCCTGAACTTTTACAATCAATACCTTGATGCTGTAGCCACACGCGACAATCGACATTACCGTTTTGCAACAAACCTCGACAGCATTCCCCATCAATTAAGGGATGTTGGTTTTGGCGGTGCAAATCCTTATGCTTCTTTAAACGGATATGATCATTGCGAACTGATAGGCGAAGTATTAACAAAACTTACCCGCCTGGATAAAAAGTGCGGAATTCAAAAACGCTCATACAGAGAAATTTCGAGAACCCTTTCAACCAAAAATGAACGCTCACGTCAACTGCCTGTTCTTCCTCCGGTACACACAAAAGATATAACCAGGTATTGTTCTGATTACGGTTACCGCATTAGTCCAATTACAGGAAAAATGCAATTTCACAAAGGCATTGACCTGACATGCCAGAGGGGTAAAAATGTTTATGCTTCAGGTGCTGGTACGGTAAGTTTTGCAGGTTCAATTAACTGCGGCTATGGTAAATATATTGTTATCGAACATGGTGCCAGCGGTTTTAAAACAGTATATGCACATTTGTCAGCAATATCTGTAACAGCAGGTGACACAATACAAAGGGGGATAAAAATTGGAAATATTGGAAATACCGGTTCATCTACTGCCCCGCACCTTCACTATGAGATTCACGTTGACAGAAGGCATGTAAATCCTGATGATTTTTTGATCCCACTGTCAGTAGCCGAATACGATGCATTGCTTCAAACTGTTGACGGTAATGATTTGCTATAAGCCAAGAGATAGACTTGACGAATTGACAGTTTTAGTTTTTGCCCGGAGATATTTGTTGTAAAAGACAATTAATATGTAAATCTTACCATATATTTGTTTGAAAGTAAAGGCTTGATTAACTTTGGCCTGAACATTGTAATATGATGTTGGTAAATAAAAAATAATAGTAAACAAAACAATACAATAATAATATGGACGTAAAATTGTCTAAAAGTGTAAAAAACGCCATTTCATACAGCAAAGAAGAAGCAATAAGGCTGGGGAACGAATTTATCAGCCCCGACCATTTATTGCTTGGGATTTTGCGTGAAGGCAATAATATAGCCCTGGATATCCTGAAAAGTCTGGATGTTGATATCAATGAATTGAAATTGCGGGTTGAAAACAGGGTAAAGGACACCAGTAAAGAACTGAACCTTAAAAATACGGATCAAATTAAGGTACATGAAAGCACACAGCGCATTCAGAACTTCATGAACCTTGAAGCCAAAGCCATGCAGAGCGAAGAAGTGAATTCGGGTCACCTGCTGCTTGCTATTTTGCGGGTGGCATCACCGCTTTCACAGATTTTCAATGAAATGAACATTGATTATGAGCTTATAAAGCTTAACATGGAGTTGGAAAATCCGGATGCCAGCATTGATAAACCGGGAGAAGATGATTTTGAGGAAACCGGTCCTAAAAAACCATCCGGTCCGGGATCAGGAAAGGACAGTCCTTCAGGTGCCAAATCCTCGGATACGCCTGTCCTGGATAATTTTGGTATCGACCTGACAAAAGCCGTTGAAGAAGGAAAACTTGATCCGATTATTGGTCGTGAGCGGGAAATAGAACGCATTTCTCAGATACTGAGCCGCCGTAAAAAAAATAATCCTGTATTAATAGGCGAGCCTGGTGTCGGTAAATCTGCCATTGCCGAGGGACTTGCTGCACGGATCATTGATAAAAAAGTGTCTCATGTGCTTTTCGATAAACGTATTGTCACCCTTGATATGGCGTCAATTGTGGCAGGCACAAAATACCGCGGCCAGTTTGAAGAACGCATGAAAGCAATATTAAATGAACTGGCAAAAACGGACGAAATAATTTTGTTTATTGACGAAATTCATACCATTGTAGGTGCCGGTGGTGCTGCCGGTTCGTTAGATGCCGCCAATATGCTTAAACCATCTTTGGCAAGGGGCGATATCCAGTGTATTGGTGCCACCACCCTTGATGAATACCGGAAACATATTGAAAAAGATGCGGCACTGGAAAGGCGTTTTCAGAAGGTTATTGTAGAAGCCACTTCAGAAGAACAAACCTTGGAAATTCTAAAAAATATTAAAGACCGGTATGAAGACCATCACAATGTAAAATATACCGATGAAGCCCTGGATGCATGTATAAAACTTACCTCCAGGTATATCAGCGATAAATACCTGCCGGACAAAGCCATTGATGCTATGGATGAAGCCGGGTCACGTGTACATATTGCTAAGATAAGTGTGCCTGAGAATATCACAGAACTTGAAGAGAAGCTGGATCAGGTAAAATCCCTGAAAATTTCGGCTGTGGGTAAACAAAAATTTGAAGAAGCTGCATCCTATCGTGACCAGGAAAGGGAATTGGAACAAGAGATAGAAATGGCCAAGCGGCAATGGCACGAGGACTTAAAAAAACACAAAGAAACGGTTGATAAAGACAATGTGGCAGAAGTTGTTGCCATGATGACAGGTGTGCCTGTGCAACGTATAGCACAAAACGAAGGGACAAAATTGATGAAGATGGGTGATGTGCTTAAAAAAGAAGTTGTCGGACAGGATGAAGCCATTGAAAAAATAGTACTGGCTATTCAACGCAACCGTGCCGGTTTGAAAGACCCCAACAGGCCCATTGGTTCTTTTATCTTTTTAGGGATGACAGGTGTTGGTAAAACTCACTTAGCAAAAGTTTTGTCCAAATTTTTGTTTGATTCTGATGATGCCCTGATACGTATTGATATGAGTGAATACATGGAAAAATTTTCTGTTTCACGCCTGGTGGGAGCCCCTCCGGGATATATAGGATACGAAGAAGGGGGGCAGTTAACGGAAAAAGTACGACGCAAACCTTATTCAGTGGTGTTGCTGGATGAGATCGAAAAAGCCCATCCTGATGTGTTTAATATCCTGCTTCAGCTTATGGATGAGGGGCGCCTTACCGACAGCCTCGGTCGGCGCGTGGATTTTAGAAATACCATTGTTATTATGACATCAAATATTGGTACCCGTGAGCTATCAGAATACGGACAGGGGGTTGGTTTTGAAACCGCAGCCCAGCGGCAGAATCTTGATAAACACTCACAAAGCATCATCAACAAATCACTAAAAAAATCATTTGCCCCGGAATTTCTTAACCGTGTGGATGATATTGTTATGTTTAACCGTCTGAAAGAACAACATATCAAGAAAATTATTGATATTGAACTGCAGGGCTTATTCTCACGTGTAACAACCATGGGATATAAAATAAAAATCTCAGCTGCAGCCAAAAAATTTGTTGCCGAAAGGGGGTTTGACAGTAAATTTGGAGCCCGTCCCCTCAAACGTGCCATTCAAAAATATATTGAAAATCCGATGGCAGAGGCCATAATAAACGCGGATCTAAAAACTGGACAAACCATAAGCCTTGGATATAATAAAAAGACCGGGATTCAGGTGAGGATACTAAAATAGAAGTTCAAAATCCCAAATCCCAAGTTCTTAATAAGTTCAAAATTCCAAATAAAGCCACTTGCCCCCTGCATTTGAATGCTTTATGGACAAGGGGGAAGGCCAGGGGATACTGGTTTTTCAGGGATATCAATTGTGTTACATTATGCGGTGATTGGTAACAAAAAATCATTCCACCACAAGGCGTCTGACGGAAGTTTGGTTTTTGCCTGTAAAACGAAGCACATATATGCCTGATGGTATGCCGGAAAGTTGAAGTTTATAGCTGTTTTTTCCAGCCGGTAATGATAAATGTTTCATTATTTTGCCCTGCATGTTGTAAAGGCTTATCCTGCCCTGGTTTGACCGGGTATTTTCAAAAACCATTTTGACTTCGTGCCGGGCAGGGTTGGGGTACAATGAAAACACATCTTTGTCATCTGTGGTTTCAGCAAACATACCGGAGCCGGTGACAGAAACATTGTCAACATATATACTGCTGCCGTTATCATTGATTGATGTGAATTTCAGCATAATATCTTCGCCGGCAAAATTGCTGATGTCAATATCAACAGTATCCCAGTCTTCTGCTGTTTCCGGCACAAAATGGTTGTTGCTGGTATTGCCTTCGACCGTAGCCATGGTTTCGCCGCCATCACTGTAAAGCAGATGCGGAAAATCATGACTGTTGCAATCTGTGGATGCATATACCATGATGCTGTCGGCAAACAGGTATTCCATCCTTTTTTTGTATGCCAGGTTAAATCTGAGCCTGATGGTATCTGTCTCCGGCAAACTTATAACCGGGGAATGAATGTGATCTTTTTGTCCCTTGTCGAAATAATTCAGGCAGTTCATCATCAGGGCATGGGTTTCACCGCCATTAACATCAGAAACAGCCCAGGTACGTTCATTGTCTTCGTTTTTTACAAACCAGGATGTGTTCCTAAAACCGTTTTGCATGTCGGCAAAATTTTCACTCCACGGATAATTTTCAGTTCCCACCATATTTATGCTGATAACATCGGCATTGTTAAACCGGTTATATTCCCGGCCGGCATCAGGAATTTCTGCCCAAAGATACAATTCATTGTATCCGGGCGGGAGCTCTATTGAATCCAGGGTGATGTCATAGCCCCAATTGGGGTTAATGCCGCCTGTAACATTACTGATGGTATCGCCGTAATTCAGGCAGTAATGATAATGCACCTCTGAAATATCTTCCTGTCCCCGGTTTATGAGGTTAATGGCCGGTGCCCATGTTTCGTGCCCCGGACAAAAATAAGCGGGGTAATAATCCTCAAAATTGACATCTATGTCAAAAGAATCCGTTACCGGTGGTACGGGATCGTATGATGTAGCCAGGTATTGATAGGCAGCATATACATCAATGAGTCCTTTTCCATAGGTGTTATCTTCGCCGGGCTCACCAAGGTCTGATGCTGTCTGGTACAGGGCATTCTTTAGTTCATAGGCGCTGAGGTGCGGGAAAGCTTCTTTAAGCAGCAAAAAAGCCCCTGCAACATGCGGGCAGGACATGGAAGTGCCGGAAAGATTGGCATAACCATCATGACCTGATGCTGACCGCACAGAAACCCCCGGCGCTGACACTTCCGGCTTGATATTTAGCGGGCCGGTGGTGTCAACACAGGTAGTTGGGCCGCGGGATGAAAAATCAGCAATGGGAAATCCGCTCACGTTGCCGTTAACAGCACCAACAGACATGGCGTTTAGTTCGTTGTAAGCCAGCATGGCCGGAAACCCCAGGGTTGATATGCCGGGGCCGTCATTCCCTGCAGAAAAAGGGCATAAAATACCGGCAGCCTCAATCACTT
>JBNJGX010000108.1:0-7666 GCA_051748025.1 Bacteroidota bacterium | reverse complement strand
CATTTTACATTCAATATTTTATAATCGTTTTATTAGAAGAGAAGAGGAATTGATTTTGGGTAAAATTTATGACAAAATCGGTTTTCCTGATGATGGGTGCTGCATTGCACAAAACAGGAATAATTTTAAAACAACAGTGGTGTTGTAAAAAATAAAAATTACAAAAAAAAACCGCTGCAACTGTAGTCAGGTACAACGGTTTAATCCACAAGTTATGAAAAATTAACGGATAATGCTGATCCTTTTTGTTGTTTTCTGATTGCCGGCAACAACATCTATCAGGAATACACCGGATTCGGGCAAGTCAATAAGTTTATCAATTTTCAGGGTTTGATATCCTTTTATTCCATCAACGGTAGCAGTGCCTACTTTTTTACCAAGTAAGTCATACATTTTTATTTTAACCCGGGTTGATTGATTAAGTGAAAAACCAAGGTTTACCTGGTTTGATGCAGGATTAGGAAAGACAGTTGTTCCTTTTAGTATTTCAGAATCATTGATACCTGATGCTATTTCATAATCAACAGAAAATCCGGATCCTACATCATCATCGGCATCTGCATAAAACTGTAAAAATACCACAGGCGCATCCACCACTAGTTCATCAGGTTGATTACCGGCATTAAATTGTTCTATGAGCTCAGATGAATTATTAGCATATACACTCAAGTAATCCTGGGTACCACCCAGATCAAATTCAGTAAACTCAAGGTCTATTGATTCAGCTCCTTCGGGTTGGATATACCATGAGCATACCGTGGATTCTTCGTAATCACACGTCCCGCTGCCATCTGTTACAGTACCGGATTGTGCTGTATGTTCCAGACCGGATTTACAATAATCCGTGGTATAATTAACGTACCATCCTTTGGCCGTTTCTGTTCCGTTGGTTAAAAACTGAACCAACATGCTTCCATTAACACTCCGTACTGTTGATGAAGGCTGGTTATCCATATCGAAACTTTCCAGCAAAGGAGATTGATCAGAATCTCCGTCATAAATATGTATGACATCACCGTCTGCAAGGTCAAACCTTTCAAAATTCAGGTTAACCAATTGTCCGCATTCGGGAGATATGATATATTCGCAATCAACATTGTTTTGATAATTTTCATCAGCACTGCCATCGCCGAATGCGCCCTGATGAGAATAAACGGATTTTGTGCCGTTGCAATATTCAGGGTAGTTTTCATCGGGATAAATATCTATCACAGCTTGCTGGTTGTAAATAAAATTGTAATCATCGCCGCCTGGTGTGGCAGAAGACACGAGGTTGTCCAGGGTATAATAACCATTTCCGGCACCACCCCAGCCCCAGTTCATATGAAACTCATCATCCATATAGCCATCACAATTCCATGCATGGCCGGCACCACTTTCCGGAGAACCTGAATACACCATTGGTAAATCATTATCAAGCTGATTTTTAAGGACATCCTTGTAATCGGAGTCAGAATAGCTGCTTTTACTGATTATCTGGCAGGATTCGTCATAACGAAAATAATTTGGCAAAGCTGAAGCTACCTTGTCAGTACTGGTGCCTGAACCACTCGGTGACCAATACATTGCTACAGCCACTCCAATATGAAAATTCACTTTTGCAAGTTCATCATTCAGTCCGTTACCGGTCAAAGGGATGCCACTCCAGTCGTATGTCTGATTTGCAAAATTGATGGTAATGTTACCATAGCCACCATTGGACCAGCTGGAGTGGGTTTTAGACCCCGTGCCTGTTTCAGGATAATCCCAGTGTTTCATAATTTGCCCCATGGCTGTGGCCACACATCCTACAGGCACATGTCCTGATATTCCGTCGGGATCTTCGGGGCAAGCCTGATTGTAAGGATATCCCTGATCCCATTCAGTCAACATCAAAGATTCCACACTTTTCAATGATTTAACCCCTTTTTCCGGCTTATAATTAATCAACGCCTGCCAATTTTCTTTGTTTCCAGGATTCCCTTGTTTTTCAGAATCTGCAATATATGCGATTTGTTCTGCATACCAATTCAACATTTCAGCCTGGCCGGGATGCATGTTATCCGGATTAAACTCACCTTTAAATGCATAGGCCAGTACGGGTTTGGCCATGTCATCTGCTGAAATCAGCACAAAACCATCATTATCATTTACATTAAAAGCATAATAGGCTTTATGTGAACTTTTGTTTTCTGTCATGGCAAGGCTCAGATCTATATTGGTGTAAGCATGGTTTCTGATTTGATTTACATGCTGGTAATAAAAGTTTCTGGCAGCTTTTTCAGCCACATTTTTGGGTACTTCTTTTGCGCTTAACAATCCCACTATTCCCAAAAAGAGGGAAATAAATAAAAGTTTCATTTTCATAATTTTCAATCTATAGGTTAATACTTATTTTTTTATTCATGTTTTAAACAGACGTTACTTTGTTTAATTTTGTTGCATAGCCTTATCAGGAATTTTAGGATAATCAATATTATGGTGCAGTCCAATGCTTTCTTTTCTTTCTTGTGCCATCTTAATGATTATATATCCCACATTTATCATATTGCGAAGTTCGCAAATTTTTACGGTTAATTTGGATTTTTTGTACAAATCTTCATTTTCACGATAAATAATTTCCAGCCTGTCAAGGGCACGCCTGAGTCTTAGATTGCTACGTACAATACCAACATAATTGCTCATGATTTCCTGGGTTTCCTTTTGCGACTGGGTAATCAATACCTTTTCTTCGTTTGGAATAGTCCCTTCGTCACTCCATACCGGGATGTTTTTCATCCAATCGAGTACCGGCAATTTTGAAACGGAGTGTTTAGCAGCTTTATCTGCAAATACAACGGCTTCGAGCAGAGAATTTGATGCCAGACGGTTTGCCCCATGCAGGCCTGTGGATGCTGTTTCGCCAACAGCATATAACCTGTGAATTGAGCTTTCGCCATTTTTATTAACAGCAATTCCGCCACACAGGTAATGTGCGCTTGGTACCACAGGGATATACTCATTGACAGGATTAATGCCCAGGCTTATACACTTTTTAAATATATTTGGAAACTGTTCCTGAAATTGTTTTTTACTGAGGCATGTGGCATCAAGAAAAATATGATCAGTGCCTTGTTCTTTCATTGTTCTGTCAATAGCCCTTGCAACGATATCCCTGGGAGCCAGTGAAGCACGTTTATCATATTTTTCCATAAAGGTTTTACCTTTGATATCCCGCAACACAGCACCGGCACCTCGCATCGCTTCAGTGATCAAAAATGAAGGTTTTTCTTTGGGATTATAAAGTGCCGTAGGGTGGAACTGAACAAATTCCATGTTTTCAATTTTGCATTTTGCACGGTATGCCATTGCTACTCCGTCGCCAGTGATAACGGGGGGGTTGGTGGTTGTCTGATAAACATTTCCACAGCCACCTGTTGCAAGCAGGGTTATTTTGGCCAGCATGGTATAAATCTGTTTTGCAGATTTATCATACACGTAGGCCCCGTAACATTCGGTATCGGTATGTTTTCTTTTAACAAGTTTTCCAAGGTGATGTTGTGTGATCAGGTCAATGGCAAGATGGTGTTCACATATCTCAATATTCGGATGTGCAGATACCTGACTGAGCAATGCCCGCTGAATTTCTTCTCCTGTATTGTCTTTGTGGTGCAGCACACGTTTCTCGGAATGGCCTCCTTCTTTATGCAGATTATATGTCCCGGCATCCGATTTATCAAAATTGGTCCCCCATTGGATAAGGTTTTGTATTTGCTTCGGGCCTTCTTCAATTACCATTCTGACAATGGCTTCATCATTGAGATAATGTCCGGCATTCAGGGTATCCTGTATATGTTTTTCAAAGTTGTCTGGTTTGTAAGTTACCGCAGCAATGCCGCCCTGCGCATAGGCAGTTGTGGCATTGTCAATATCCGCTTTTGTGACAATACAAACTGTACCTTTTTCGGCCACTTGCAAAGCAAAACTTAAGCCCGCAATTCCTGAACCGATTACAAGAAAATCTGTGTGTTTTTCCTTTTTAGATAATTCAGATGCCATATGCTTGTAAAATTAATCCCAAAGTTAAACATAAATTTCAGACAAAAAACTAAACTTTATGGAGTTGCTTTACGTTATTTTTATTTTAAGGTAACTTTACAGAAAAATAGACTTATGGAAAACGAAAACAATAATTTAGTAACCCTTGCTTTGTTCAGGTTTGTCCACAGGGCAAATATGGTGCAGGCATTATTAAATGATGCAGGCATTAAATCGGTGGTGTATAGTTCGTCTATGTTTAAACAAATAGATACAGTGAAACTTCAGGTACATCAGAAAGATTTGGAAAAAGCGCGAAAAGTATTACGGGATAATAAAGCTGAATTTGGTTCGGATGAATTTGAAGCCTTGTAATTTGTAAGCTTCACAACCAGGATCAGAAGGCCTGATTTATCGTAAAATGAAATTTTGTGCAAATTATGAAAACGATGGCAGAGCCAAAATTATGAAAATGACTCATTTCATTTTTTCAAATCAACCGATATTGGAATAAAGCGAAATCTGTTTATCAAAGCATTTGTTTAAGCTCAGCAAGTCGTTTTTGTTTTTCAGGCTCTCTTACTTTCCTGGCTGTAGCCGTGAAAAACCTGTGTTTTTCCATAAATTTCATTTGCATTTTGTTCCATTGTTCAATGGTTCCGATTTTGTTACGTTCGAATAATTCACGGAACAAATTTTGTGACATGGGAATAAAATCCGGGCGTCCAAGGTAATCCAGGTCAGCGTCACAAATAATTTCCTCCAGGTGATTTTTTGGTTTTGGCGGCATTTTTGTTGCCATGATAAGTTCAGATATTCTGTCAATCTGCTCTTTATTGTATTGATACGTTGGCAGTGTCTTTTGGGCCAGTTCCACACCCCTTTCTTCATGATGGTCATAACTTATAAGATAACCGGTATCATGCATCAATGCGGCAGTCTTAAGCAGCAGCATTTCCTCTTCGCTAACGCCTTCGTTACGTGCTAACATTTCTGTTTGGTAATATACATTTACGGTATGTTTAAGGTTATGGTAATACAGGTTTTTAGGCAGGTTTTTTTCCAGTTTTTCAAAGATATCATTTTGAAGGTCCTGAAGCCTTACCAATTGAGTTTTTACAATAAAATCGTGATTGGGCATTAACCTGTTATGGTCTTTGGAAAGTTTGGGCAAAATCCCCTTAACAAAATACATATCCAGGTCACCTTTGTTTTTAAAAGCGGTTTTACCTCTGTACATACATTCAAAGAAATCTTTCACATGTGAATATGTTGTGGACGAGATATTGACCTGAAAAATTTCTCCGTGGGATTCCATTCTGCTGGCAATATTCACTGTATCGCCCCAAATGTCGTATGCCAGTTTTTGAGTACCTACAACACCGGAAATTACCGGGCCGGTATGAATACCGATACGTATCTGAAAATTAACCTCGTCTTCCTTTGAAGACTGTTTTACAACTTGTTGCATTTCAAGGGCAGCCAGTACCACTTCTATCGGGTTTGTGCTGTTTTGATATGGTATGCCTCCGGCGCACATGTATGCATCACCGATGGTTTTAATTTTTTCAATGTCAAACTTTTCAATAATCTGATCAAATGATTTAAATATTTTATCCAGCATTTTTATAAGGGCCTCAGGTCTTGTTTCTTCAGCGATTTGTGTAAATCCCTGAATATCGGCAAAAAGCACTGTTGCCATTTCATAGCGCTTGGAACTGGCTTTGCCTTTTTCCGTGATTTCCTGTATGGTTGATTTTGGTAAAATCCTGTTTACAAGCCTCTCGGTTTGTTCTTTTTGTTTGAGCAACTCTTCGGTGCGGGATGCTATGACTTCCTCAAGCCTGTATTTATCCTTTGCGTGTTGGTAAGCTTTTCGTTGGACGATCATATAAACAAAACTGATCAATACTGAAAAATAAACAACAAAAGCTGGCCATGATAAAAACACAGGCGGTTTGATAGTAAATACAAACTGGCTTATTTCAGTAACATGACCATATGCATTTTTAGCCCTTACCTGAAATTGATAATTGCCCCCGCCGAGGTTTGTATATTCTTTAAAAGTTTCCGGGTTATACTCGGACCACTCGTTTTGCAATCCCAATAGCCGTGTCTGGTATTTAATGTCATTACCGAGCTGATAAAATGGAGCAGAAAAATCAAACCGGATGTTCTTATATCTGTGATTAAATTCATATGACATCGTCTGTTTCGTATCATAGGTTATAACTGAATGATCCAACAAAACACTGTCCTTATTAATACTGATACGTCGAATGGCACAATGGTCAACTTTGGTTTGAGGCAACTTTTTGGTTCGCTCGTATCTTATTATCCCGTTGAGGCTTCCCAGCCATACATTGTCATTTTCAGCAAAGATGCATTCTATTGTTCTATTTGATATCAATTGAAAAGGAAAGAGTTTGAGCTTATATGCCTTATCTTTCCCCTGGTACAAAGCAACTCCGGATTGTTTTTTGTATTGATTCTTGATGCCACTGCTGAACCAAAGGTTGCCGGATTCATCTTCATATATCGGGTAAATCCATCTGTCATGTCTAGAAAAATCAAACCCAATTAATTCATCAGCAACAAAACTGGCACCTTTACGGATTCTGTAAACACCCTGATAAGTAGAAAAAATAATCCCGTTTCGTGTTTGATAGACATCAACCCAATCAAAATTATCAGGTAATCCGTATCCTTGTTGTATTCGGATCACAACGGGATCAAGTTGTTTTGCACGGGAAAATTCCACCCTGAAAATCCCGTCATTATTGGAACCTAACCATAAATTACCATTCTTATCTTCAGCAATACTACGAACATTGTAATTGAGGTTTTCTATTTTTCCGAGAACTGTCAGTTCCCCATTATCCTGCTGTTTAGCAATCCTTAGCCCGTTTGTCCCGGTAATGTATATTTGATTCTGAAAAAACCTGGATTTCATGATGGTTGCTGTGTTTGTTTCCAGGAGATATTGAGCACTGTCTCCCCGTATAATATAGATACCATAATCTGTACAGGCATATAAAAATTCCCCTATCTTCACAAGGTTTTTTGTCCGCACATTGAGGTTTTTAATCTTTTGAAAAACAGGTTGGTCGGGGGCTAAATGTAAACTTTTTGTATCTTTCTTTAGTCCTGCCTTTGTTCGGTAAAGTCCCTGATTTGTACTGAAATACATCTTGTCTTTATATTTATTGATGGCAAGAATCGATAAATTCAACCGCTCATCACTGGTGTAGTATGTAAAAGGAGAAGATAATTCAACATAACTAAGCCCATTAAATGTGGTTACCCACAGTTGATCATCAATATCCAGATACATGTCGGTTACATGATTATCTGCCAGTCCTGATGCTTTATTCAGGTGAAAAACCAACTGATTCTTTTTGTTAATAACAAATATGCCATTTACTTCTGTGGCTATGAGTAAATATTGATTCTTATAATTAATAATCTGAGATACGATGGATTCATTTATCATATTGTCCACCTGCGTTGGCATACGATTGAGCTCATCATTTTCAATGGTATAAATACCACTACTCCTTTTGGGCTTTATGACCAATTTATTGTTAAAAAGGCACAAACCAAGTATCCCGTCATGTTTGAATGGGTCTGCTTCTGGGATATGATGAAGCATTTCATTTTTGTATTTATA